>NZ_CEYDPX010000004.1:0-5977 GCF_982804495.1 Candidatus Thiopontia autotrophica
AAGATGAAAAGAGATAGATATTTTTGGATTGGTGGTCTGGTTGGTGTTGTAACAGGATTGGCTGGAGTGTTGATGAGTGGAGTGGCTTTGGCTAAGGAGGAGATTAATGTCTACTCTTATCGTCAGCCCCACCTTATTGAACCAATGTTGAATATGTTTACAGCAGAAACCGGAATCAAGGTCAACACTGTATATGCAAAGAAGGGGATGATTGAGCGCTTGAAGGCTGAAGGAAAAAACAGCCCTGCAGATTTGGCTTTAACTGTTGATGTAAGTAGACTTGCAGCACTGAAGCAAGCAGGACTGTTGCAGTCGGTAAAGAGTGAGCTGCTGGAATTAAATATCCCTCAGAATCTGCGCGACCCGGAAGGAGAGTGGTTTGCATTGACGCAGCGAGCACGGGTGATTATGGCTGCCAAGGATCGGGTGCCAGAAGGTGCAATCACCAGTTATGAGCAGTTGGCAGCCCCCGACCTGGGATACAAGATCTGTATGCGCAAGGGAAACCATGCGTATAACATCTCCCTTATCTCCTCCATGGTAAGTGCACTGGGTAGAGAGGGTGCCAAAGAGTGGTTAAAAGGGGTGAACAATAATCTGGGGCGCAAGCCGCAAGGCAATGACCGTGCGCAGGTGGGCGGGGTCAATTCTGGAGAGTGTGACTTAGCGATTGCAAACACCTACTACTTTGGAAAAATGTTTACCGGAAATGGGGGCAAGAACCCTGAGCAGATCGCCTGGGCAAAGGGGGTAAATGTGATTTTTCCAAACCAAGATGATCGTGGTGCACACATTAACATTAGCGGTGTCGGTCTGTTAAAGTATGCGCCGAATAGATCAAATGCTATTCGACTCATGGAGTGGCTTGCTGGAGATATGGCGCAGTACATGTATGCCAATGAAAATCATGAGTTCCCTGTAAAGGGTGGGGTGCCAACATCTCCTCTAGTTACGAAGTATCTCAGTGGAGGCCAGTTCAAGGCAGATTCAGTATCTCTTGCCAAAATTGCAGATTACTCCAAGACAGCATCGGAGCTGGTGGCAGAGGTTAACTTCGGGAGTTAAGCGATTGTGAATAGCCGCAAGGCACTTCATGTGATGCCCTGGGCAGCTGTTGCCTGGGGCATTTCACTGTTTGTGATATTGCCAATTTTGGCAGTGATGGGGCAGGCATTTTTCCCGGAAGAGAATATCTGGGGGCACCTGCTTGAGACCACGCTTCCGCGCTACCTGCAAAGTTCGTTACTGTTGATGGTTGGTGTAGGGGTACCAAGCGCAATATTGGGTGTGGCAACAGCCTGGCTGGTAACAAGGTATGAGTTCCCGGGGCGTCGAGTTTTTCAGTGGGCTCTGTTGTTGCCATTTGCCTTTCCCTCCTATCTTTTGGCCTATCTCTACACAGATCTGTTGCAGTACTCAGGTCCGGTTCAGGGATACCTGAGAGAGTTGTTTGAGTGGCGTTATAAATCAGACTACTGGTTTCCCGAGATTCGTTCGATGGGTGGAGCAATGACCATGTTCACTCTCACCCTCTATCCATATGTCTACTTGTTGGCGCGAGCCTCATTTTTGGAGCAGTCCGACCGTCCGGGCAATCTGAGCCGTCTATTGGGGTGCGGCCCCTGGGGAAGCTTCTTCCGGGTATCGTTACCCGCGGCCCGTCCCGCGATTGCGGTGGGAACCTCACTGGTGCTGATGGAGACTCTCAATGATTTTGGAACGGTCGATTTTTTTGCCGTAGAGACCATGACCACCGGAATTTTTGATATCTGGCTCAATCGCAATAATGTTGGTGGTGCCGCACAAATTGCCACTCTGTTGATGGGGATGGTGCTGCTGCTTATTGTTATAGAGCAGATGAGCCGTCGCCGTCAGCGACAATACCAGGAGGGTGATAGTAGAAAGCTGATTGAGCGAAAATCACTAACAACAGGAGAGCGTCAGCTTGTCCTGTTGGTTGTGACCCTTCCCGTCATTCTTGGTTTTGTGATTCCTTTTACTGTTCTGGCCAGTTATGCATGGGATTCAGTAGACCACTACTGGAATCCGCAGATCATTGAGTATGGGCTCAATAGTTTATGGGTGGCTACATTGGCAGCGTTGTTAACTGTTACTGTCGGTCTATTGGTTACCTATGCCAAGCGCCAGCAGAAGCGGGGAGGGGTGGGACTTGCGCACCGCCTGGCAGGGGTTGGTTACGCCATGCCGGGCGCGGTACTGGCCATTGGCGTGGTTATATTTTTTGGTTGGGTAGACCGAGGGATTAATATCTGGTTCCAGTCATGGTTTGGATATGATCCGGGACTAATATTTAGTGGAACACTTTTCTCTCTGTTGTTTGCATATGTGGTCCGCTTTCTTACGGTGGCAACGGGTGGGTTGGATGCAAGCCTGGGAAAGATTCGACCATCAATGGATCATGCGGCACGTTCTCTGGGAGAGGGGCCCCTTGCTATGGTCTGGAGAGTACATATTCCAATGATCAGGAGTGGCCTATTGACGGCTGCACTTATTGTCTTTGTGGATGTGATGAAGGAGCTGCCAGCCACACTGCTGTTGCGACCTTTTAATTTTGAGACATTGGCAACTCATGTCTATTACTTTGCGTCGGATGAGATGTTGCAAGAATCATCGATTGCAGCCCTGATGATTGTTTTGGTGGGGCTTGGCCCGGTAATCCTGCTGAGTCGAACGATTGCAAGTCATAGAGAGTAAATCGAGAGCAGAGAGATTGAAGGAGTGGAAGATGAATTTGATGAGCCCGCAGCAGGATGAGATCCTGAGAATAAAAAATCTCTCTAGTAACTACGGTGATCAGACCGTATTGAGTGGTATCGACATTACCCTGAAAAAAGGGGCGTTGGCCAGTCTGTTGGGTCCTAGCGGTTGTGGCAAAAGTACGCTACTAAATGTGGTGGCAGGTTTTCATGATCTGAAAGAGGGGGAGGTCTGGGTGGGACAGACCCTCGCCTCATCTGTTGAGCGTATGGTTCCGCCAGAGAGGCGCAATATTGGAATGATCTTTCAGGATTATGCTCTCTTCCCCCATCTGTCGATTTTGGATAATGTAACCTTTGGGATCCGTGATCGTTCAAAGAGTGATGCCAAACGGGAGGCGAATGAGTGGCTCGATCTGGTACGGATGGAGGGTTTTGGAGGGCGTTATCCTCACGAGCTCTCTGGCGGTCAACAGCAGCGTGTGGCGTTGGCCCGCGCTCTGGCGGCAAAACCATCTCTGCTATTGATGGATGAACCTTTCTCAAATCTTGATACCGATCTGCGCAGGCGGCTGGTTAGGGAGATTCGTGATCTTCTGAAAGAGAGGGGGATCACTGCCATTCTGGTGACTCATGATCAAGAAGAGGCATTTCTCTTCGGTGAAGAGGTGGGGCTGATAGATCAGGGAGTGCTCCAGCAGTGGGGGACGCCAGAGCAAGTTTATACAGAACCAAACAATAGATGGGTTGCCAATTTTGTTGGGGATGGTAGCTGGATTCCGGGAAAAGTTTTAGAAACCGGTGAGATCAAGACCTCTGTCGGCTCCTTTGTCCACTCATTCAGTAATGGGGTTGATCCAGAGCAGCAGGAGGTTGAGGTTCTCTTCAGGCCACATGAAATCCGTCTGGAGCTGGCAGAATCTTCAGAGGATGGGGTCTGTCATGTTGTGCGAAGTGAGTTTTCCGGGCAGGAGATGCACTATCTGGTGGAGTCATCAGAGTCTGATCAGATACGCATTTCGATGGAGGGCTTGTCCCGATTTCACGTTGGTGACAGAGTCAAGCTGCTTTTCCAGGAAGAGAGCCTGATCCTGTTTTAGTTTGGCCTCCCCGACAGGGGTCGAACCTGTAACCTTGCCCTTAGGAGGGGCACGCGCTATCCAGTTGTGCCACGGGGAGAGGCGATTGCTAGCTGTAACGTGGCACCTATTCACGGCGTGGCCTTCAAAAAAAGGATGCAGGGGAGAGCGGTTGAAGGGGCCGCTTTTCGAGGATCAATCTATCCTCTGCATGTTTGGTTATGCGCTACAGCTTTCCAATTGCTGAGAGCAATATTTGTTCAGGCTCACTCCGGCCTGAGCCGCGTGAATGGCAAGTTGTTTGTGTAGCTCTGGTTCCATCCTCAATACAAACTTGCCTGAGTATGTTTTTCCGGCTGTAGGTTCCGGTAATGGATTACCATCCTTTTTATAAATATCAATCCACTCATCTACAATCTGGCAGAGTTGGTGGTATACCTTCTCTTCATTGTCTCCATGACAAGCCTGTCCGATCCAGCCGGGTACAGAACCGACATAACACTGATCCTCTTCGGACCACTCTACAATCTTCAAATAACGGTCACGCTCTTTCACTTTGATACCTCGTTAATCTTTTGTGTTACCTGCTTCTCTTGGTAGGGTTTTGCATCGTTACCAAGTTTTCCTGATATGGTCAGAATCGCTCCAGAGGGGTGCAGGTAGTTACGGTGACTGCCTTTGCCTCCCCGGTTCTGGAACCCTGCTTTTTCAAGCTCTCGGATTAGCTCTCTAATCTTCTTCGGCATAGTATCATTATAGTATCAGTTGTGATGATGTCAAAGGGATGCTCTTTTCAATGACACCACTTTGTCGCTCTACTGCATAGGTATGGGTAGAGGTGGTTGTTCAGGATGCGCTCACGGTTCTCTATGGTGTGGATGGCTAAATACTGGTAAATGGCCTCCCCGACAGGGGTCGAACCTGTAACCTTGCCCTTAGGAGGGGCACGCGCTATCCAGTTGTGCCACGGGGAGAGGCGGCGAATTCTACCATGGGTTAATATCTGCTGACAGGCTATGTCACAGAGGGATGGTAGTGGAAAAGAGATACAAGATTCTTGATAAGCAGATTGTCTATGACGGTTTTTTCCGCATGGAGAAGTATCGTCTGCAGCATACGCTGTTTGAGGGTGGGTGGTCTGAACCTATGTCACGAGAGCTTTTTGAGCGTGGTCATGCGGTCGCAGTTCTGCTTTATGATCCAAGAGAGGATGCGGTGGTGATGGTTGAGCAGTTCCGAATAGGTGCGCTGGAGTGTGAGGCAGGTGCATGGTTTCTGGAGGTGGTTGCCGGGATGGTGGAGGAGGGGGAGAGTGACGAGTCGGTAGCCAGACGAGAGAGTGATGAGGAGGCTGGTTGTCAGGTTGGCAGGCTTGAGTTTATTGCCCGCTACTGGGTTAGCCCTGGGGGAACCTCAGAGACCCTGGCTCTATATTGTGGCGAGGTGGACTCAACCGCTGCTGGTGGCGTACATGGGCTGGACCATGAAAATGAGGATATCCTGGTTCATGTTGTCCCCTATTCAGAGTTGCTGGAGATCTGGCAGAGAGGCGAAATAAACTCAGCCACACCTCTTTTGGCTGTGCAGTGGTTGGTGATGAATCGAGAGCGTATTCGTGAGGAGTGGGGCGATAGTTTTTGATAGAATTCAATTTATGCATTATGAGGGGACAATCAACAGGGCGATTAGCCGGGCAAGAAGGGGGGTCGCAACTCCTGCCCAGGCAGAGAATATCGCACTTCTCAAAAAACTGGTTCGCCATGATCTGAAGAGTCTGATGGCTCTGTATGAAGAGAACTTTGATCTCTTCTTTCGCCTTGTCCCTGATGTCCGTACCCGCAACTTTGAAAAACAGTTTGTGGCTGAGGGTGAATTCCCGCTGTTCCTTACGGTGGTTGAAGAGAATAAATTCACCACAACACTGCTGTTGACTCACCGCTTTGTGGGGTTGTCCGGTAGTGAGGAGGAGCCATCTGCCAAGATACGTCTATACCACGACAGTCAGCAAGCAGAGGTTATGTCAATGAGTCAGGGAGAGTCTCTGCGCTCTTTCCTCTCTCTGGTGCGCGATGGTGAGGAGAATCTTGATGCCCGCTGGCGCCTCAATCTGTTCCTCAACCACTGGTTGAGACACTGCATCGAGCAGGATTACAGTTTCTAAAGAACCTCTGAAAAAGCTTA
>NZ_CEYDPX010000004.1:6077-71496 GCF_982804495.1 Candidatus Thiopontia autotrophica
TGAGACACTGCATCGAGCAGGATTACAGTTTCTAAAGAACCTCTGAAAAAGCTTACTGAACCATAACCCTTCCCCCATAGAATAACTTGTGAGGGCAATCTAGGCTTGAAAACTGGTTTAACGCCCCCATAAAGGGAGGGCGTAGTTTGTGATATTTATAAGTAATTATTTAAAAAACAATGAGATGGAGTAAATAGAGAGATGGCGACAGAGACACAAGAAGCACACAAGGAGACGATGGGGTTTCAGGCTGAGGTAAAACAGCTGCTCAAACTGGTAATCAATTCACTGTATAGCAACAAGGAGATCTTCCTGCGTGAGCTAGTATCCAATGGGGCAGATGCCTGTGACAAGCTACGTTTTGAGGGGCTGTCCGATGATGCACTATTTGAGAATGATCCTGATCTGAAGGTCGAGATCACCATGGACAAGGATGCCAAGACTCTGACCATTGATGATAACGGTATCGGTATGAACCGTCAGGAGGTGATGGAGAATATTGGCACCATCGCCCGCTCAGGTACCAAATCATTTTTCGAGAAGCTGACTGGCGACCAGAAGCAGGATTCACATCTTATTGGCCAATTTGGTGTGGGTTTCTACTCCTCCTTTATTGTTGCAGACAAGGTAACGGTAGAGACACGACGTGCCGGCCTTACTACCGAGCACGGTGTGCGTTGGGAGTCATCAGGCGAGGGTGATTACACTCTGGAGACAATTGACAAGGAGCGTCGCGGCACCCGCATTACTCTACATCTGCGTGACGACGAGGAGGAGTTTCTCGATAGCTGGAAGATCAAATCACTGATACACAAATACTCCGAGCATATTACTCTGCCAATCATGATGGAAAATGATGCCCCGCCTCCTGCTGCGGAGGATGGAGATGAGTCATCAGAGCCTGCAGAGACGGTAGAGCAGGAGCCGTGGGAGCAGGTAAACAAGGCAACCGCACTCTGGTCGATGAACCGCAACGAGATTAGTGAGGATGAGTACAAGGAGTTCTACAAGAGTGTAGGGCACGACTGGCAGGATCCGATGGAGTGGATTCATGCGCGGGTAGAGGGAAACCTTGAGTACACCCAGCTACTATATCTTCCTGCCAAGGCGCCATTTGATCTGAATGACCGTGAGCGTTCTCATGGTATCAAGCTCTATGTGCGCCGTGTTTTCATTATGGAAGACACTGAAAAACTAATGCCAACTTACTTGAGGTTTATTCGGGGAGTGATTGATTCTAATGATCTTCCTCTTAACGTTTCTCGTGAGTTGTTGCAGAGCAGCAAGGTGGTGGATCAGATCAGCAAAGGCTCTGTGAAGAAGGTTCTGGGAATGCTTGAGGGTGTGGTCAAGAAGGGTGAAGAGGAGTACGCCAAGTTCTGGAGTGAGTTTGGGGCGGTGTTTAAGGAGGGGTTGATTGAGGATACCTCCAACCAGGAGCGTATCGCCAAGCTCTGTCGTTTTGCTACATCAAACAGTGAGAGTGCTACTCAGGATGTGTCGCTTGAGACCTACGTTGAGCGGATGCAGGATGGTCAGGAGAAGATCTACTACATCACAGCAGAGACCTATAACGCAGCGAAAAACAGCCCTCATTTAGAGGTCTTCCGCAAGAAGGAGATTGAGGTTCTACTACTTAGTGATCATGTCGATGAGTGGGTGGTGAACCATCTACGCGAGTTTGATGGCAAGTCTCTGGTATCAGTAACCCAGGGTGATCTGGATCTGGGTGACCTGGAAGACAAGAAGGAGAAGAAGGAGCAGAAGCAGGAAGAGGAGAGCTTCAAGAGTCTTATTGATCAGATGAAGGGTGTTTTGGGAGAGGAGGTTGAGGATATTCGTGTCAGCCACCGTCTTACCGATTCACCTGCATGTCTGGTGGCCAATGCCGGTGCCATGGATGCCAATATGGAGCGCATCATGAAGAGTATGGGACAGGAAGCTCCATCCTCCAAGCGTGTAATGGAGATCAATGTGCAGCATCCACTGGTCGAGCGCCTGCAGAATGAGACGGATGATGAGCGTTTTGCTGACTGGACCAGAATCCTGTTTGATCAGTCAATGCTCGCAGAGGGAAGTCAGCTGGATGACCCTGCCAGCTTTACTCGCCGTCTCAACGGACTGTTGCAGACACTTGCAGGATAGCTGTATGTACGTATGATTTGGTTATGTGTCCCCAAATCTATGCATAGAGTAGTATCCACCGTTTTCCTGCCCCTTGCCTCCCTGTTGTGGATGCAGGGGGTAGTTGCTGATGTGGTATCGGATATTGATGCCATCATTGATTCTCCCAAAACCCCTGCTGCAATTTGGGGGGTGAGGATTGAGGAGAGTAAGACAGGAAAGGTGCTCTATTCACGTAATGGGGATAGCCCTTTTGTCCCCGCCTCGGTTGCCAAGCTTGTTACTACGGCAACTGCTCTGGAGCGGCTGGGGTCCGATTACACCTTTACTACTCATCTCCAATTCCCGCACAAGACAATCCCCTTAAATGGGGTGATTCGTGGTGACATTCATATAATTGGCGGTGGTGACCCAACCCTTGGCACCGCAGAGGGGGCGGTAGGGCGCAGTTTTCTCAAGAGCTGGGCCAAACGTATGGTCAAGGAGGGGGTGAAACGTATTGATGGAGATATTGTCGGGATTGACGATATTTTTATTGATGAGCCTCTGGGTAAGGGATGGGCCTGGGATGATGAGAACTATGCGTTCTCGGCACAGTCATCAGGTCTGACAATTCATGGCGGTACCGTAGGTTACCGGATTGACAGGAACCGCAAGCAGAGTCTTAAGAAGAGCCAGATTCACCTCTATCCTGATACTGACTACATGAGCGTCGAGATCAAGAGAAGTGGTGAGAGCCGACAGGTGCAGATTGGTCGTGAACATGGCACCAATAACTTTGTGGTTGAGGTCCCGAAAAAAATGCGCAGGAATCCGGAGATGTCTGGCAAGGTCACTGTGGATAATCCAACTGCCTATACAGCAACTCTCTTCAAGGAGGCATTGGAGAGCGCAGGTATCAAGGTTGGTGGCAAGGCAGTTGATCGTGATCAGAACAGTGCTACAGCTGAAAATAGTGGTCTGGTCTGGACTCACCACTCCTCGCCGTTGAAGAATATTCTGCCGCTCGCCAATAAGAGGAGTATCAATCTGGTAGCAGAACATCTGTTGCGAGCCACTGGAATCAAGCGCAACAAGAGTGGAGAGGTTGTCAATCCTGGTTCTGTTGAGCGTGGCCTCAATGAGGTCAGACGTTTTATGGGTAAGCGCAAGATCAAGCCTTACCGGTATAGCCAGGTAGATGGGTCTGGGCTCTCACGTTACAATCTGTTAAGACCGGCAGATCTGGTAAAGGTGTTGAGGTTTATGGATAGCCATCCTCAATCCAGGGTGTTTCGTAAGTCACTATCCAGGGCTGGTCATGATGGAACACTGCGTTACCGTTTCCACGATACTGCACTGCAGGGCAGGGTCTGGGGCAAGACAGGTACACTCTCATCCGTTCGTGGGATTGCCGGATACCTGAAGAGTAAAAAAGGGAGAGAGCTGACCTTCTCAATCCTGGTGAATAATTACGCCTCTGGAAGTAGAAAAATCAGAAACCGGATTGATCGGATACTGCTCAAAGCAGCCCATTGGGCAGATAAGTGAGTGACGGCAAGGAGAACAGTTGATGGAGTTGGCAGAGATAAAGAATAGAATAGAGGATGGAATCCCGGGTGCAACTGCAGTGCTTGAGGGTGATGGCTGCAGCTGTGAGGCTACCGTCATCAGTGACAGCTTTGATGGGCAGGGTCTACTTGCACAACAGCGTGCAGTGATGGCAACAGTCAATGATGTTCTAGCCAGTGGTGAGCTACATGCGCTGTCCATCAAAACCTATACTACGGCACAGTGGGAACAGGTAGAAAAATAGCTAACTTCTAAAATAGGCAGTAAGCTCCGGTAGATCAACTTCGGAGAGTTTTAGCTGAACGCTACAGTTCAGTTCGGTCGGCTCTTTCAGGCGTACCTTGCACTCCAGTGCCAGTTCCGGGATCAGGAAGGTGCCACGTTGCTTCATGGTATCTACCAGCACCCCCTCGCCACTCCACTCTGGATTGCGACGTAGCCAGACCATGGTCCAGTGACGGTTGGAGAAGCGCTCGGCACGTCGTACATTACCGATTACCGCCTCTGCAGCCCCCACCCGTTCTGTCAGCGCCTCACTGTCGAGCAGAGGCCTGTTTTGTATCCACGCTCGTAGCTGTTGGTGGGCAACCAGATCAAGATAGCGTCTAAGGGGGCTGGTCACCTGGCTGTACTGCTCCATCCCCAGTCCGCTGTGGCGCTCTGGCATGCTCTTTAACTGACTACGTTGAAAACGACGACGGAACCCAAACATCTCGGAAGGACTCTCCGGCAGAGGCCAGGGCTCTCCGTTTTCGCCCGGTTCTGGTGGAGGTTGGGTGGAGTAGGGGAAGGGGATGCTGTGCTCCTGTGAAAAGAGGGCAGCAGCCTCCCCAGCCATCAACATAAATTCAGTCACCAAGTCTCGACTGCGCAGGCGGGGGAGCGGGGTAATGGTGATCTCATCATCGACCACACGAATCTTCACCTCTGGCAGATCAAGACGGATAGCTCCCTGGGTGACGCGCTTTTGTTGATACTGTAGGGCCTTGTTATAGAGTGGCGCAAATTCTTCTCCCTCAATCAGCTTGTCCACATCCTCATAGGTGGTCCTGGTCACCTTTATCCAGCTGGTGACTATCTCAATATCCTCTATCTCGCTACTCTCGGAGAGGGTGAAGCTGAATGAGAGGGCGGGGGACCGTTCCTGTAGTCCGAGCCCCAGCAGTTCAGTTGCTCTGGGTGGGAGCATTGTCAGGGTGCCTTCCGGAATGTATAGATTTGATCCGCGGGAGCGGGCCTCAAGATCAAGTTCACTGTCGGGAGTTACCAGTGCAGCTACATCTGCTACATGTACCCAGATCCTCTCCCCATCAAGGCTGATCGCATCATCCGGGTCACGATTTCCTTCGTCATCAATGGCCCAGGCGGTCAGATGAGTCAGGTCCACTCTCTCTTCATCAGGCAGCTCTGGGACGTCACCCTCAGCAGGGGTGGTCTCCAGCCCCATGCGTGGGGGATACGGGTTGTGTGACTCCCCCCAGTAACCTGTCTCCAGCAGGAGATGGTGCCCATTCTCCGGACGTTGCTCTCTTTTCAGTTCGCGCAGTATTCTGCTTACCTCGCTACGACCAAGTGCAACCATCTCTACATCACTCAACTGTTGATGGTCTTCCGGTAGCAGGTTGTTGCTGGTTAGGCGTTCCAGAAAAGCTGCTTTCTCATCCTTTGCTCTCTGCTTGTTATTGCGGTCGCTCTGTTCCTGTTGAACTCTATCTGCCGAATATCCGGAGATTGCATCTGGAGCACCATGAAAGTAGAGATCATCAGTAACAATCTTCCAGCTGGCCCAGATGGTTTTTGGGGTGGATTCACCAAAGATCAACTCACCAAGATCATTCAGTGTGGTGGTCTCATCACCCAGCAGTTCCCACGCCTCCTCAACCTCTCCTTCAATAGGATCATCCAGTTCTGCCAGAGAACGGATGGGGCCGGGGTGGAGTAGTAGAATATCCTTGTCACGCACCCGCTTGTTCTTGCCGTTTGGAAGCTGGATCTCAATTTTGTCAGTAATGGATGTGATGCGAGCCGGCCCACTTTTGTAGAGGACCAGGGCATTGCTCTTGGGGGGTGTCTGCGTCATTTGTGGGTAGGATACAGTAACTTGTGTTGATTGACTTTAATCAATGACTATTGTGAGAATGATATATATCATGATAGGTTCAAGTGGTATCCAATATTGGTATTTGGTCTGGAAATTATTCAATGGTAGCGGCTGGTAGAGTTAACAGAAATCAGAGAAAGAGGTCCCTCCTGTTGGTTGGGGTCTTTACCTTTCTTTTTCACTCTATTGTTCCATACTTTCAAATAGCCAATGCCGAATCTGCAGATGGTTACACCACAACCATCTGTACTGCCTATGGTTACAAGACAGTTTTTGTCGTCTTTGATTCTGCTCAAGAGATATCCAGCAACCAGTTAGATAGCAGTTATTTTGAGTGTCCAACCTGTATTGTTCAGGCGAATGCCACGGGCTGGATTGACACCTATAGTTCGCTTTTTGATCCTCATCCATCGCAGGATCGTGAGAGGTGGGTAGCGCAAATTCCATTGACTCCGGAATCTCCCGCTTATCCCCACTTCCTCAGTCGAGCACCACCAGCATAATCTCTCTTTAAATGCCCCTCCATTTTGGGAGAAATGGAGGCGGTATGATCCTGTCGTCATGTTTGTTGATATTGAGCGATAGCATTCTTGCTGGCCGTTGACGGCTAGCTGGTTACAGATATTTTTTTGAGAGATAATTATGAAAATAAGATTTTTGCGTGCAGTTGCTGCACTCTTTTTGTTTGGTTCGTTCTCCGCTGTTTTTGCAGATGGAGTTATGGTCAGTGATCCATGGGTTAGAGCGGCACCGCCAAATGCACCTGCGCTGGCCGCATTTATGACGTTGGAGAATCATGGAGGAGCTGATGTTGCCTTGGTTGAGGTGCGTGGCCCTGCGGAGCTGGGGCGTGTAGAGATGCACCGTACCAGTATGGCTGACGGGATGATGAAGATGGTTCAGCAGCAGAATATCCCTGTTGCCGCACACTCCAGTACTGTTTTGAAACCGGGTAGTTGGCATATCATGATGATTGGCCCCAAAAAGGTTCCGTCAGCAGGTGAGCAGGTTCGCCTTACCCTTGTTTTTAGTGATGGAAGTGAGCAGATGGTTATGGCTGGGGTTCGTAGAGGCGGTATGATGATGAAGGATGGTGGTCATCAGATGATGCGCCATTAAGGTTTTAGAGCGTGGCGGGAAGTCTCTTCTTCCCGCCGGTTCTCAAGGAGAATTTTATAGTGAAAAGAATATTGTTGAGAAACAGGGCGCCACTTTGGTTAGTGTTGTTTGGTCTATCGATAGTGCTTGCTGGATGTGACCGTCCTGCAGAGCAGTTGAGGCTGGAGGGCGCCATGGTGTTGTCTCCTCCAAAGGTGCTGTCCGAATTTGCGCTTAAACAGAGAGACCTTGGAGAGTTTACAACCGAAAACACAAAGGGGGAGTGGTCGCTATTCTTCTTTGGTTATACCCGCTGTCCTGATGTCTGCCCAACCGAGCTCTTTATGTTGAGTGAGATGATGCGCACTATTGAGAAGAGTCCGGATAGCGTGATTAAGACGCCAAAGGTGGTCTTTGTCTCGGTTGATCCACAACGGGATACTATTGATGCTCTGCAAGAGTACGCTGGCTATTACCATCCATCTTTCTTGGGAGTGACTGGTGAGCAGGATATGGTGGATAAACTGTCCAGATCGATGGGCGCAATCTACGAGCGAGTCTATTATCTGAACGGCAGGCAGTTGATGGTTGATGAAGAGGAGGGGGTTCCTGAAGGGTTGGAGGACTCCTATCTTATCAACCACTCTGCATCCATATTCTTGCTTAACCCTGAAGGGGAGATGCATGCCATTTTTTCCACTCCCCACAACCCGGATGTGATGGTGCGTGATCTTGCCACTATTCAGCGAGCCTGGGACTAGCTGTTTTGGTCAGGGTGTCCAGTAAGACCGGCCTGTTTGCGGCAGCTCTATTGCTGATGGCGGGGGTGTTTGGTTATCTCTCTACTCAGCAGACAGAGAGAGAGGTTGTACGTCTGCCTCTGGTAACAGGGTGCAAACTCCATCTGCAGTCGTGTAGTGCCCTACTGCCAGAGATGGGTGAGTTGACCTTTGAGATAAGCCCAAAAAACCCATCCCCAACAGAGTCTATCCTGTTGAGAGTAACGTTTAGTGAGTTGCAGCCAGAGAGAGTAGAGGTTCTGTTTGAGGGGAAGGAGATGTATATGGGGCTTCTTCAGTATGCTCTTTACCCGAGTGAAGAGAGTGGGGTTTTTTCTGGGACCGGTAGTTTGTCTATCTGCATCCGTGAGTTGATGGAGTGGATTGCTCTGCTGAAAGTGCAGGTTGGAGATAAGGTTTATGAGGTGCCATTCGAGTTTGAGACTATCCATCTGAAATGATTTTTCGCAGGGGTGTGGTGACCAGGCCATTTGAGCTGGAGTTTAATCTGCAGTTTCCCAACAGGATTGAACCCGACATTTTTAATGTTCTTGTTGGTAGATAGATCATCCACCGCTATGCGCATATAATTGCGCCAACCATAACTATCCATTGAGTTCTGATGATCCGTATCTCCTCGCTCTCGATTCGTCGAGGGCCCAGACTGCTGTTTGAAAACAGCTCCATGTCAATCCATCCCGGACAGAAGGTTGGAGTGACCGGAGGCAATGGGACTGGAAAATCCAGCCTCTTTTCGTTGATTCTGGGAGAGATTGCTGCCGATGATGGAGATCTGAAGCTGCCCGAGAGTTGGGTAATTGCCCACGTTGCTCAGGAGACCCCGTCACTTGAGCGCAGTGCCATTGATCTGGTGATGGATGGTGACCATGAGTTACGTCGTCTGCAGAGAGAGCTTGAGGTGGCAGAGCAGAGTGGTGATGGCCTGAGGCAGGGGGAGCTTTTTGCGCAGATGGAGGCAATTGATGGCTTTAATGCCCGTAACCGTGCTGCAAGGCTTATGCAGGGGTTGGGTTTTGTTGTCAGTCAGGAGAATCTGCCTGTAGAGTCATTCTCGGGTGGGTGGCGTATGCGCCTTAATCTGGCGCAGGCGCTAATGGCACGATCTGATCTTCTATTGCTTGATGAGCCTACCAACCACCTGGATCTGGATGCTGTTTTCTGGTTGGAGGATTGGCTCAAACAGTATCCGGGAACTCTGTTACTGATCTCGCATGATCGTGATGTACTGGATCGAGTAGTGGGCGGAATTATTAATATAGAACATCAGAAGATGGAGCTAACATCCGGAAACTACAGTGCTTTTGAGAGGGTTCGTGCTGAAAAGATGGCGCAGCAGCAGTCTGCATGGGAGAGACAGCAGCGGGAGAAAGAGCACATGCATCGTTTTGTGGAACGCTTTCGTGCCAAGGCGACCAAGGCAAAACAGGTGCAGAGTAGAATCAAGGCACTGGAGAGAATGGAGGCCATTGCCCCTGCTCATGTTGATTCACCATTCCATTTTCACTTTATTCAGCCAGAGAAACTGCCACACCCAATGCTTACCATTAACCATGCGGTAGCTGGATATGGTGATATTGTAGTATTGAATGATTTTTCGATTACTCTCAATCCGGGAGACAGAATTGCACTGTTGGGAAGAAACGGTGCAGGCAAATCAACATTGATGAAGTTGATGGCCAGTTCACAAACTCTGTTGCTAGGTGAGCGCTCAGAGGCCAAACATCTGCAGACAGGTTATTTTGCCCAGCATCAACTGGAGCTACTGGATCTGCAGGCTACACCACTACTGCATCTGCAGCGCAATCATCCTGATTCAACCGAGCAGGAGTTGAGAGATTACCTTGGAAGTTTCGGATTTAGAGATGATAGAGTGATGGAGGCAGTTGGCCCGTTCTCGGGAGGGGAAAAGGCCAGGTTGGTGCTTGCCATGATAATTCGTCAGCGCCCCAATCTGTTGCTTCTTGATGAGCCAACCAACCATCTTGATCTGGAGATGCGCCATGCTCTGGTTATGGCCCTTCAGGAATTTAAGGGCGCATTGGTGGTGGTCTCTCATGATCGCTATCTGCTGGAGGGGGTGGCAGATCAGTTTATGCTGGTTGCAGATGGTGAGGCAGAGCAGTTTAAGGGTGACCTGGATGATTATGGGCAGTGGTTGCGCTCTTCCGGGAAGCAGGTGGAGGCAACGACAAGAGAGGGTGACGGTGGTGATACCCAGAGAGAGAACATAAATCGTAAGGAGCAGCGCCGGCTTGATGCAGAACAGAGAAAACAGCAGGCACCACTAAAAAGGGTGGTTGCCAGGCTGGAGCAGGAGATTGAGAAGCTTGAAGTGGCTAGATCTGATCTGGAGGAGAGGTTGGCGCAGCCAGAGATTTATGAGGATGGCGCCAAACAGAAGCTGAAAGAGGTTTTGCAGGAGAAGAGAGAGGTGGACCAGAAGCTGGAGGATAAGGAGGAGTTATTGCTCACGCACTATGGGGATCTTGCATAGCCATTCATGTACAATCAGCCAATTCTCCTCAACACCAACATAAGAGGCGCGTATGGAAGTTTCCCCTGTTCAGGGTATTTTTAGTGTTGTAACTGACAATATTTTTACCCTGATTTATCTGCTTGCCATAGTCGAGATTGGCATTATCGCTCTTATAGCATCCTCTCTAAAACGGCACAGTCTGAGGTTGCATGATGTATCCAGTAATCTGCTAAAAGGGTTTGCGGATGCCCCGGATCAGGACTCACTACAGAAGTCACATGAAAAGATTGATGCTGCCCTGCACTATCTATCAAACAAGATACTGCTGGATAAGAGCGCCGCAGCAATCATCAAGGAGAATGTCTCCAGACTCTCGGAGAGAAATCTCTACAACAGATACTATCTGATAGAGAGCGCTAGTAGCGTTATGTCCACCATGGTGCAGATCTTCCCTCTGTTGGGGATCTTGGGAACAATTCTGGCAATTGCCGGCACAGCATTCGGAGATGGCGGTATTGATGCATCACGTTTGACCAGTGCATTTGTGTTGGCAATGGATACAACAATTCTGGGTATCGGTTTTTCAGTCATCTTTATGATGGTTGAGAGTTTTATTGCCCCCAAGGTTGAGCGCATGATTAACGAGAGTATCGATTTCAAAAATATTATTACCAGAGTTCATTTAGGGTAATGATGGAGAGGCTTTCACTCAAGAGAAGAAGCAAGGTTCATCTTACATCCCTGCTTGATCTGTTGTTCATCATGATCTTTATTGCTCTTATTCAGCCCAAGCAGGCATCTGAATTTGAGCAGGAGAGCATTAAAAAAGAGATAGAGCAGCCAACTGCCTCGGAGGTGAAGCCGGTTGAAAAATCTACTGCAGGTGAGGATGTTTTCTATCAGAAGGTGATGGTGTTTAACGAATATAATGAGGAGCATGGGTACCTCTCTACACGCACCCTGTACAAAAATGAGTCAGGCCGATGTTTTATGCGTATGACCCAGCATCGTGTTGAGGCCAAAATGGTTGATGGCAAGAACAGCCCAATGACCATGGAGGAGTATGAGTGGCATAATGATCCTGATCTACAGAAAAGTGGTGGTAGACCGTGTGAGATAGCCATGAGCATGACCGAAGTTAAGGTAGATCTTAATTACGGCACAACAATCTACTGCAACAGGGGTGGACAGTTTGAGCGTTATCTGTGTGAGTGGCGTTCAACCACTGATGTGCAGGGTGAAGGGAGCTACTCTTATTGGGAGCCAATCAAGGTATTTGACAACAAGAGTGAGGATATTCTGGTGCACGGCAGTATCCTCTACTGGACGCCACCAGAGGTGGAGGTAGAGCCGAAACGTGAGCGTTACGAACGCAGAGCTCCAGACAGACGTAGAACCGGTGGCTATCCTCCCAGACGTTACTGACCTATAGAGCTATCAGCTCTCTATTTTCCACTCTATCGGCTTGATGCCATGGCTGAGTAGATAGTCGTTGGTCTGAGAGAATGGGCGGCTACCAAAAAAACCTCTATGGGCTGAGAGCGGAGAGGGGTGTGGTGCCTGGATAACCAGGTGATGCTCTCTATCAATTCGTTGCCCCTTCTTCTGCGCATATGCCCCCCACAGAATAAAAACCAGATGGTCACGTTCGCGGTTCAGGTGGTCAATGGCTGCATCTGTAAAAGTCTCCCACCCTTTTCCCTGGTGAGCACCTGCACTGCCGCTCTCAACAGTCAGCACAGCATTCAGTAGCAGTACCCCCTGATCAGCCCAGCTGGTTAAGGTTCCGGTGCTGTTTGTAACCCCAATGTCTGATTCCAGCTCTTTATAGATATTAACAAGAGATGGAGGGATCTTTATTTTGGGCTGTACAGAGAAGCAGAGGCCATGAGCCTGACCATCTCCATGGTATGGATCCTGCCCAATAATAACTACTTTTACTCTCTTAAAAGGGGTGTGGTCGAACGCATTGAACCATCTGTTAGAGGGGGGGAAGATGGTGTGCCCACCCCTTTTACGCTGCAGTAGAAACTCGCGCAGCTTGACCATGTATGGTTTATCAAATTCAGGTAGCAGGACCTGCTTCCAGCTCTCCCCAAGTTTTATCTGCTCCGTAGCTGGCATGATCAGTAATGAGGGGGAGGGGTCTCTTCCGAGAGTGACTTTATCAGTGAGGGCGTGATCTCCTGGATCTGTCTCTCGGAATCACTGAGACGCTGAGCCATGGTCATCACCTCCAATTGAAGCTTGCTGATTATGTCGTTTAATTCCTGGATGTGGTTGTCCTGAAATGAGAGTCTGCTCTCAATCTCCTCCAGACGAGACTCAAGTGAGTTGTAATCCATCTTGTCGCTACCCATTATTTATCCTCTCCACTCATCTCCTCCAACATCTCCCAGCGCTCATACATTGCGCTGAGTTGTTGTTCAATCTCATTTAGGCGTTCAGTTGTTTTACTTACTTCATCCTCTTCACTCTGATAAAAGTTGGGGTCTGCCAGTGTTGCGTGGATTGTAGCCTGTTCACTCTCTAGAGATTCAATCTGTTTTGGGAGTGCCTCCAGTTCCCGTTTATCTTTGTAACTTAATTTTACAGGGGTGGATTTTTTTGGAGGGTTATCCCTCTTCTCCTGTTTTTGTTGAGATGGTTGAGCGGTGGAGCTGACCGTTTTTGACTGGCGGATCCAGTCATCATAACCACCAACATATTCGTTAATTTCTCCATCACCCTCAAAAACCAGGGTACTGGTTACGACATTATTCAGGAAGGCACGGTCATGACTTACCAGGAGCAGTGTGCCCTTGTATTCCAGTAGCAACTCCTCCAGAAGCTCCAGGGTCTCAACGTCAAGGTCATTGGTGGGCTCATCCATCACCAGAAGATTAGATGGTTTTGAGAATAGTCTTGCCAACAACAGGCGATTTCTTTCACCTCCGGATAGGGTGCTTACCGGGCTGCGGGTTCGTTGTGGAGAGAAGAGGAAGTCTTGCAGATAACTGATTACATGTTTGCTGTTGCCGTTAATGGTTACATTGTCGCTTCCATCGGCAACACTGTCCTGTACTGATCTATTTTCATCGAGCTGGTTTCTCAGCTGATCAAAGTAGGCAACCTGCAGTTTGGTGCCATGTAGCACGGTCCCCTTGTCTGGCTCGGTTTCACCAAGAAGAATACGTAGCAGGGTACTTTTTCCAACCCCGTTGGGGCCGATGATACCTATACGATCACCCCGCTGAATATTGACAGAGAGGCAGTTTATCAGTGGTGCACCATCATATCTGTGGTGCAGATTCTTTGCCCTGATTACCTTCTTTCCGGATGCCTCTGACTTTTGCACACTCATTTTGACATTGCCGGCACGGTTGCGGCGCTCACTACGCTCTTGACGCAGGGCTTTCAAGGCCCGAACTCGCCCCTCATTTCTGGTGCGGCGAGCCTTTATCCCCTGTCTAATCCAGACCTCCTCCTGAGCCAGCTTCTTGTCGAAGAGGGCGTTGTTGCGCTCCTCCTCCTCTAGAGCCTTCTCCTTCTTTTCCAGATAGGTGTCATAGTTGCCGGGCCAGTCGGTCAGGTTTCCACGGTCCAGCTCAATAATTCTGGTGGCAAGTCTGCGCAGGAATTGGCGATCATGAGTGATAAATAGCAGAGTGATGTGGCTATTGAGCAAAAACTCTTCGAGCCACTGAATTGATTCAATGTCCAGATGGTTGGTTGGCTCATCCAGAAGTAGCAGGTCAGGGCTCTGCACCAGAGCCTGCGCCAGCAGTACGCGTCTTTTCATCCCTCCGGAGAGGCTTGAGAAATTCTCCTCCGGGTCTAGCCCCATTTTTGAAAGAGTGGTCTCTATCTGTTGTTGAATTGACCAGCCATGAGCGGCCTCAATTTTCTGTTGAACGGACGCCATTATGTTGAGAGCTTTTTCAGATGAATCATCAGCAAGCTGCAGAACAAGGTGATGATACTCTGCAATAAGTGCACCCATCTTACCCACTCCCTGGGCTGTCACATCATAAATAGTGCCGGATGTATCTTTGGGGACCTCTTGTTTGAGACGTGATATTTTTGTTGAACCAATCTCTGTTGTGCCATCTTCTGCGGTGGCATCTCCGGAAATAACCTTTAGCAGAGTTGATTTTCCAGTTCCGTTTCGTCCAACCAGGCAGAGACGTTCACCACGCTCAATAATCAGGTTGGCATGGTCGAGCAGGGGTAGATCACCATAGGCGAGCTGGATATCCTTTAGTTGAACCAGAGCCACTGTCGATCTGTTCAGGAGGGGAATACGATCTCTGCAACCTCATCAAAATGGGCAACAAAGTGTGGGTTGATCCCTTCACGGATATAGTCTGGCAGCTCCTCAAAATCATTTTTGTTTTCAGCAGGGAAGATCAGCTCTTTGATATTCTGACGGCGGGCAGCAATTGTCTTTTCTCTTACTCCTCCAATTGGTAGGACTCGTCCGGTAAGGGTCATCTCACCTGTCATTGCCAGCGGGCGGTTTATCTTTCTTCCGCGCGCCAGAGATAACAGAGCGATACCCATGGTTATGCCTGCACTGGGCCCATCCTTGGGGGTGGCACCAGCAGGAACATGAAGATGGACATGTGCCTTATCAAAGAAGCCAGCATTGGCACCGTATTTTTTCAGATGCGATGTGATGTAGCTGTAGGCAATTGAGGCTGACTCCTGCATTACATCCCCAAGTTGCCCGGTAAGTTTGAAGCCGCGATTGTCTGTATGAATCTTGGAGGCCTCAATTGTCAGGGTCTCACCACCCATAACAGTCCAGGCAAGCCCAGTCACAACACCAACTCCCCGGTATGGTTTTTCACTCTGGAATATTGGTTGATCAAGGTACTCGACCACATTCTTGATATTTACTTTGAAAGGCCCCTTTTTTCCTTTGACTATTTTTACTGCGATCTTGCGGATAATGCGCCCCAGCTGCTTCTCAAGATTTCTTACTCCGGATTCGCGAGCATAGCCATCTATTACTGTGCGCAGCGCAGCATCACTTATCCTGATATCACTTGGTTTGAGGCCGCTACGTTCTATCTGTCGTGGCCACAGATGGTGCTTTGCAATCTCCACCTTCTCCTGGGTGATGTATCCCGAAAGTCTAATGGTCTCCATACGATCCAGCAGCGGTCCAGGGATAGTGTCCAGCTGGTTGGCGGTACAGATAAAGAGCACCTTGGAGAGGTCAAATCTGGTATCAAGATAGTGATCAAGGAACTCCACATTCTGTTCCGGATCGAGCACCTCCAACAGGGCGGATGCGGGGTCTCCATGGTAGGAGGCACCGATCTTGTCTATCTCATCCAGCATAATGATAGGGTTCTGGGTCCCTGTCTCACGGATCGCCTGGATAAACTTTCCAGGCATGGCTCCAATATAGGTGCGGCGATGTCCCTTGATCTCTGCCTCATCCCTCATGCCGCCAACGGAGAGACGGTAGAATTTTCGTCCCAGCGCATCAGCGACAGATTTTCCAATCGAGGTCTTGCCGACACCAGGAGGGCCAACCAGCAGCAGAATAGAGCCATTGATCTCACCCCTTAGCTTGCCTACAGCAAGAAACTCGATCATACGATCTTTTACATCCTCCAGGCTGTCATGGTCACGGTCAAGGATCTTGCGCGCACGTCGCAGGTCAAGTTTATCCTTTGAGTGGATCCCCCATGGTAGTGAGATGATCTGATCCAGATAGTTGCGGGTCACTGCATATTCGGGGGATCCAGTCTCCAGCATGCTCAGTTTTTCCATCTCCTCATCAATCTTTTTCATTGATGCCTCGGGGATGGTCAGCTTTTCCATGCGTTCCATAAATCTGTCATAGTCTGCAGTACGGTCATCCTTGGCAATACCAAGCTCTTTCTGAATTGCCTTTAACTGCTCTTTGAGGAAGAACTTGCGCTGCTGTTCATCCATCTTGTCATCAACACTGTCACGTATCTTGGTCTGTAGCTTTGCAACTTTCAGGTCGTTCTTTAGCAGAGATAGTACATTCTGCATGCGGCGACGAATGTTCAATGTATCCAATACCTTTTGCAGCTCATCGGATGTTGCTGTGGTCAGGCTGGCGGCAAAGTCGGTCAGTGCGGATGGTTCATTAGGGCTGAATCTGTCGAGAAAGAATCGCAACTCTTCGCCATATAGAGGGTTGAGTGGAATAAGTTCTCGCAGAATATTGATGATTGCCATGGCAAATGCCTTGGCCTCATCCTTGTTCTTTGGCTGAATTGGTTTGGGATACTCAACCTCAACCCTGTAGGGCGGAGTATCTGATAGCCAGCGTACGATTCTGGCACGCTGTACACCCTCTGCAATAAACTGAATTTTCCCCTCCTGCTTCATGGGGTGGTGCATACGGGCGACAGTACCAATCTCAAAATAGTCTTCTGGAGAGGCAAAATCAGATTCATGTGGCTGAGTCATGAACAGGCCAACCATATGTTCGTTGGTATCACCAATTTTCTGAACGGTATCCATCCATGGTTTGCCATTCATCAAGAGAGGTTGAGTCTGGGCCGGGAAGAAGGGGCGTTCAGATAGAGGGAGAAGATAGATCTGTGTTGGCAGATTTTCAGATGGAAGCGCAAGTTCAGATGATGGGGAGAGCTCAATCTCAACCTCTACCTCACCATTAATTGTCTCCATGCCCTCGTCAAATTTATTGCTCATGTTTTCTCTGTTTATCTGTTGTTGTATCTGTTTTCAGGGAGGGTATTTTCCCTGACTCTACAATTTTTGGAAAGGACTGATGTGGGGATGATTATTCTTTTTTCAAGGTGGGTGATGCGGTTTTTTTGTTATAGAATGCCTTCACTAAATTTAACCACTGAGGAGTCCAGATCAATGGATGAGATCGCAAAAATTGGAATTGTAACGGTGTCCGATCGTGCCAGTCGAGGAGAGTATGAGGACCTTGGCGGTCCTGCCCTGCAGGGGTGGTTTGAGAAGGCCATATCTTCATCGTGGCATCCAGTTGCCAGAGTTATCCCTGATGAACAGCCAATTATTGAAGAGACCCTGCGCGCGCTCTCGGATGAAGAGGGGTGTTGCCTTATCGTAACCACAGGTGGCACAGGTCCTGCGCCACGAGACGTTACCCCTGAGGCGACAGAAGCTGTATGTGATCGCATGATGCCAGGCTTTGGTGAATTGATGCGTCAAATATCATTGAAGTATGTACCAACTGCGATACTCTCCCGTCAGACTGCAGGCATCTGTGGCAAGGCCCTTATTGTAAACCTACCGGGAAAACCGTCTGCCATTGCAGAGACTCTGGATGAGCTTTTTCCTGCAATCCCATACTGTGTGGATCTGATTGAGGGACCACGCCTGGAGGCTCATCCTGATGTGGTTAAGGTTTTTCGGCCCAAAGGCAAATAGATCGGGGCAATAACTTTTGTTAAGTGAAATCAAGATAGTTACCAGAACCCGTGAGATTCTGCGGATAACTACAGATAAAGTTAGTGATCCGGAGCTGATTGGCAGGGTATTTAGAGACATAAGCCTGAAAACATGGATGGAGATACAGCAGACCGGGGTTATGTTGACCACACTGCGTAAAATTTCACTAGGACAGGATACGACGGCAGAGGAGCGTCAAGAGGCGCTTGAGCAGGCAAAGGATCTGGCTAGAACGGTTCCAGCTTTCGGTATTTTTATGCTGCCTGGAGGCGCACTTCTGTTGCCACTGGTAGCTAAAGTTGTTCCTTGGAGGATGCTGCCATCCTCGTTTGAGTCAGAGTCTGATGTTGAGCAGAATAAGGATAAGGATAAGGGGGAGGATAAAAGCTTCTGAACAGTCTCTTCAGGAGGTTTGCTAATGTTGCAGGATTGTTGGTTTCAGGGATGTTAGAATACTGTGCGAAGTTACAGAATATTGGATGATTGGTTAATACAAGGAAGAGTTTGTTATGAGTACTGTTGAGCTTGATGGGACCTCTTTTGAAGAGACTGTTAATGGAAATGATATTGTAGTTGTTGATTTTTGGGCGCCCTGGTGTGGTCCGTGTAAAAACTTTGCGCCAATCTATGAGAAGGTCTCGGAAGAGATCGAGGATGTGGTCTTTGCAAAGGTTAATACAGAAGAGCATCATGATCTTGCATCCCATTTTCAGATTCGCTCTATCCCGACCCTTATGATTTTTCGTGAGCAGATTGTTATCTTCTCTCAGCCAGGAATGGTTCCAGCAGAAGGACTCAAGGATCTGGTGGCAAAAGCACAAGAGCTTGATATGGCAGAAGTGCGCAAGCAGATCGAAGAGAAGGAGTCCAAGGCCTGATTATAGATAGAGCTACAGCTGAAGAGAATTTGATCACCCCAAGGGATTTTATCCGTTGGGGTGCTTCTTTAATGGGGGAGGCTGAACAGCAGGATCAGATCTACTTTGGGCACGGCACAGATAATGCTGTAGATGAGTCTGTTCAGCTGGTTTTAAACGGCCTGCATTTACCATCTGACTGTCCTGACCTTCTGCTTGAGGGGAACCTGCTGCAGACTGAGCGACAGCACTTGGTCAAGCTTTTTGCGAGAAGAGTCGAGGATAGGGTGCCGCTCCCATATCTGACCAATAGGGCAATGTTTGCAGGGCTACAGTTCTATGTAGATGAGCGTGTTCTGGTCCCAAGATCGCCGGTTGCTGAGCTGATAGAGCAGCAGTTTTCACCCTGGATAAATCCGGAAGTACCGGATCATATACTTGAGATTGGTGCTGGAAGTGCTTGTATTGCAATAGCTTGTGCTTATGAGTTTCCAGAGGCAACTATAGATGCCGTAGATCTTTCCGAGGATGCTCTGAAGGTTGCAGAGATAAATGTTGAGCAACATGGGTTAGAGGATCAGGTTAATCTGATCCGTTCAGATCTATTCTCTGAGCTTGATGGAAAGAGGTATGATCTGATCGTTACCAATCCACCGTATGTGGACAAGTTGGATCTGGATTCAATGCCGGCAGAGTTTCATGCCGAGCCCCGTATGGGGTTGGAGGCTGGTGAGGATGGACTCGATATTGTGGTTCAGATTCTACTGGAATCCTCAGCCCATCTGGAAGAGAATGGCGCACTGGTTTGTGAGGTAGGGAATAGTGCATTGGCTCTGGAACAACTGTTTCCAGAAGTCCCGTGGAGCTGGATAGATTTTGAACGTGGTGGGCATGGGGTATTTGTGATCGGCCATGATTTGCTGGATAGATACCGGCCACTATTTCGCAAGGAATTTGAGCGGCGAGCGGTACCATGAGTGCTACAGTCGTAGAGACGGGAGGAAGATAATTATATGGAACAGATACTAACATTCGATATGGATTTGATTCGCCGTTATGACAAGGCGGGTCCACGTTATACATCATACCCAACGGCGGTTCAGTTTCATGAGGGATTTGACAGGGAATCCTATAAAGCAGCGGCATCTCGTACCAACCAGGAAGATCCACTGCGTCCTCTGTCACTCTATTTCCACATACCGTTTTGCGACACTGTATGTTTCTATTGTGGCTGCAACAAGATTGCAACCAAGGATAGAGCCAAGTCACCTCCATATCTGGACAGGATAATTCGTGAACTGGAGCTTCAGGGTGAGCAGTTTGATAGCTCAAGAGTTGTTGACCAGCTGCACTGGGGCGGTGGTACCCCAACCTTCCTCAACCATGAAGAGATTCTCCGGTTGATGGATGCAACTCGGGCAAACTTCAATCTGCGTGACGATGATGAAGGTGAGTACTCAATCGAGATCGATCCCCGTGAGGCGACAGCAGAGACCATTGCGCTACTGCGAGAGCAGGGCTTCAACCGCATGAGTCTGGGTCTGCAGGATTTTGATCCTGTGGTACAGAAAGCAGTAAACCGCATCCAGTCAGAGGAAGAGACGTTTGCGGTATTGAATGCGGCTCGTGATACCGGTTTCAAATCGATCAGTATTGATCTTATCTATGGTCTGCCACATCAGACTGCAGATAGCTTCCAGAAAACAGTGGACAAGGTGCTGGAGGTTAGACCAGACAGGCTGTCGGTATTTAATTATGCTCATCTCCCCGAGATATTTAAACCACAGCGCCGTATCAATGAGGCAGACCTTCCAACGCCTGATCAAAAACTGGAAATTCTTCAACGTACCAACCAACAGCTATCCGAGGCAGGATATCTATACATTGGAATGGATCACTTCGCACTTCCTGATGACGAACTGGCTGTGGCCCAACGTGAAGGTACACTCTATAGAAACTTCCAGGGCTACTCTACCCACCGTGACTGCGATCTTATTGGTCTGGGAGTAACCTCAATTGGGGTGGTGGGTAATACATACTCACAGAACCTGAAAGAGTCAGATGATTACTATGCAGCAATAGATGCCGGCCAACTTCCAATTTTCCGTGGGGTAGAGCTGGATGCCGATGATCTGCTACGCAGAGATGTAATCACCGAACTTATCTGCAACTTCCGTCTTGGCTACAGTGCAATCGAAGAGCGCCATAACATCAACTTCAGTAACTACTTCCAGATAGAACTTGAAGAGCTCAAGGATATGGAGACAGATGGACTGCTAACCATGGACAGTGATGGTGTTACCGTGGCTACTGCAGGACGGTTGTTGATCCGTAACGTATGTATGGTATTTGACCGCTATCTACGTGAGAAAAAGGCACAACACTTCTCAAAGGTTATTTGATAGGTCAATTTTTCGTTCAGATCTGTTTTATGTTTTCCAGTAGTGATTGGTAGTTGGTTTTGAGCTGGGACTGTTCACTAGCAGTCAGCTCCATCTCTACTATCTTTTCCACACCACCAGCGCCGATCACACAAGGCACACCTATGAAGCAGTCATTGATCCCATACTCTCCATCACAACGCACAGAGGATGCAATAAGTCTCTTCTTGTTGTACAGGTAGGCCTCAACCATCTCCATAATTGCAGAGGCAGGGCTTATGTAGGCGCTGCCTTGCCCCATAAGTTGAACAATCTCGGTTCCGGCGTGACGGGTACGTTCGACAATCTCCTCGATCTTCTCATCTGATAGCAGGGTCTGGATGGGGATGCCGCCAACAGTTGCAGTTCTGGTCAGGGGGATCATTGATGGGCCATGCCCACCCATTACCATGCAGGAGACATCCTTGGCAGAGAAGCCGGTCTCCATGGCGATAAACAGACGAAAGCGTCCGCTGTCCAGAGCACCAGAGAGGCCGATTACACGATTTTTAGGAAAACCAGAGTGGCGCTGGAAGGCCTGACACATGGTATCTACAGGGTTTGTTGACAGGACAACAAACGCATTGGGGGCGTGAGTGGCAACCTCTTTGGCGACGGATTCGATAACCCCAAGATTTATCTCCAGCAGGTCGTTACGACTCATGCCAGCTTTGCGTGGAATACCTGCTGTTACGATCACAACCTCGGCATCCGCTATCTTGCTGTAGTCACTGGTTGCAGTAATCTCTACATCAACACCGGCGTGGGGGCGTAGTGCCATGATATCAAGTGCCTTGCCCTTGATAGGGTCGACTGCTTCTGGCAGATCAACAATGACTACTTCGGCATGATCTTTCTGGGTGATCATAAGGGCTAGTGCTGTGCCTATCTGGCCACCACCAACGAGGGCAATTTTTCTGGTCTGTAAACTCATAGTCTATTTAGGTGTTGTAAATTTTATTGTGTTGTCTGGTTTCTGGGCAGAGCAGTTATCCTTGCTGGCACAGGCGTCACATCCTGGTTTATATCCAAACTGTTGGGGATCCCTCTTCTTCAGCCACTCCTGAAACAGCACCCAGCCAACTAGCAGGGCGATCAATGCAAGGATAGAGATGATATATCCCGTCATGACGAGAAGAGTCCGGCAAAGCCCATAAAGGCCATGGAGAGGATGCCTGCAATAATCAGATTAAATGCAGTGCCACGTATCAGGGTTGGAACATCGGATAGTTCACTCTCCTCACGAAGTCCGGCCATAAGCAGCAGTGCCAGGGTGAATCCGCCTCCGGCACCAAGGGCGAAGATAATGCTTTCAGCAAACCCATATTCACGGTTGGTGGCAAATATGGCAAGCCCCAGGATGGCGCAGTTGGTGGTGATCAGCGGCAGGAAGATTCCAAGTGAGCGGAATAGAGAGGGGCTGAGCTTTTTGATCAGCATCTCGATAAATTGTACTACGCTGGCAATCACCACAATAAAGCTGATCAGTCGCAGGTATGGTGCATGGGGAAGTACGTAGGTGTTGAGTATCCAGGCACAGATGGCGGTGATAATCAGTACAAAGGTGGTGGCAAGCCCAAGCCTGAATGAGGTTTCGAGCTTTCCGGAGACACCCAGGAATGGGCAGAGCCCAAGAAAGTATGCCAGCACAAAGTTGTTTACCAACAGAGCACTGACGAAAATCCAGAGGAAGTGCTGGAAGGCGGCATCTGTCATCATGACGCTCTCTCCTCAGCCGGTTGCAGCATACGCATCTGTGCCTCTCTGCGCTTCTCTGTGACCCAGTTGAAGAAGAGCAGAATCAGCCCCAGGGTAAGGAAGCCGCCAGGTGGCAGGATCATGATTATCCATGGTTCAAAGTTGGGTCCGAAGAGGGAGACCCCAAACAGCGCACCTTCTCCAAGGATCTCGCGCACCCCACCAAGTGCCAGCAGGGCGAAGAGGAATCCTCCCGCCATACCCACCGCATCCATTACCGCAAAGCGGACACTGTTGCGTGAGGCGAAGGCCTCCTGGCGCCCCAGGATCAGGCAGTTTGCGGTAATCAGCGGGATAAATGCTCCTAGCTCCTTGTGGATTTTGGGAAAGATTGCCAGCAGGGTATAGTCGATGATGGTTACAAAGGTGGCGATAATGATGATGTAGCTGGAGATACGAACCTGTTTGGGAATCCACTTGCGCATTAGTGAGACCAGCAGGCTGGAGCCTACCAGCACAAAGAATGTGGCTAGCCCCATCGCCAATGCATTGACAGCAGAGTTGGTGACCGCCAGCATGGGGCACATTCCGAGTACCTGGACAAAGACAGGGTTGTCTCTCCAGATCCCCTTGAGCATCTCCTGGTACGCGCTTTCAGGTGTTTTTGCCATGACTATCTGGCTCCCTCATGTAGTGGAATGCCGTGGGTAGGAAGCCTGTTTAACCAGCGCTCATTACCCTCGTTGATAATACGAACCACAGCTTTTGCTGAGATGGTTGCACCTGTAATGGCATCAACTTCATTGGGAGCGTTCTTCATCCCTTTTTTCACGGTAACTATTTCTGGATCAATAGCAAGATTATCAAAATTGGATACAAATGAGAGGTCCTTGTATATTTTGTCTCCAAGCCCTGGAGTCTCACGGCTCTCCAGAATCTCCATACCTACTACTTTACGTGACTCTGGAATATATCCATACAGTATCCCGATAGTGTCCTGAAACCCCGGACCGGCACTGGGGAGGGCATAACCGACGAACTCTCCATGCTGGTTATATCCACCGTAAAGGGTGTTTTCATCTTTACCTTTTTCTGTACGGAAACGCAGGCCGTCTGCATCTAGCTGAAACTTTTTCATCTCACTTACCCCTGGCAACACCTTGAATACAGCCTCTCTCAACTCTCTGGCTTTATTGTCGGTAATTGTCTGCAGAGTAGCCTCATAGATGGCAACAATTGCCACGCCTGAAATTAGCCCAGCTATTGCCAGTGTGGAGATCAGGCGGGTGGAGGTGGGTTCGTCACTCATTTCCTGCTCCGGCCAAAGACTCTGGGTTGGGTATAACGGTTAATCAGTGGGGTGGCGGCATTCATAAAGAGAATGGCATATAGTATCCCCTCTGGTAGCCCACCAAAGTTACGAATTAGCACTACCAGGAATCCAACTCCGCAACCAAATATCCATGCCCCTTTTGTAGTGACAGGTGAGGTGACAGGGTCGGTTGCCATGTAGATTGCACCAAGCATCATTCCGCCAGAGAAGAGGGTGAAATGGATATCTGGGAAACGGGCTGGATCGATTGCCTGTAACAGTAGGGTAAAGACCCCTACAGAGAGAAAGATTGCCAGTGGTATTCTCCACTCCAGCGCACGACGTAACAGCAGGTATAGTCCTCCAACCATCAGTAGCAGGCCACTGGTCTCTCCAAGTGAGCCAGAGGTGTTGCCAAACATCAGGGAGAATATTGGGGTATCAATCTGCTCAAACTTCATCAGGCCAAGTGGGGTTGCGGCACTCATGCCATCCATGGGGGGAGACTGCATGAATGGCATGGCAAGGGTGCTTGGGTGTAGGCTGAAGAAACTGTCAGGCCCCGCAGCGATATGCCATGTCGTCATTGCTATTGGAAATGTTCCAAGCAGAAAGGCACGACCCACAATGGCAGGGTTGAATAGATTATTACCAAGACCTCCCCAGATTATCTTGCCGAGCCCAATAGCAACTACTCCTCCCAGCCACGCCATCCACAGCGGAAGAGCAGGTGGTAGGGTCATACCCAGTAATATTCCAGTAAGTAGTGCACTGCCATCACCAAGCGTAATGGAGCGGCTCTCTCTGGAGGTAAAAACCCACTCTGTCATCAAGGCACCAAGAGTGGTCGCAGTAACCACCAGCAGTGCACTCAGGCCAAAGAACCAGATCCCTGCAAATAGTGCAGGCATAAGTGCCAACAACACGTCACGCATTGCAGTCGGTACAGTCAGCCCCTGTTTTACCAGAGGTGATGGCTGCAGCAGAAGATTCGGGTCATCCCTGTTCATGCTGCCTCCTCGACAGGGTGCTGGCGCATATTGTCTTTGGCTGTTCTAATCAACTGCACAATCGGGATATTGGATGGGCATGCAAAGCTGCATGCACCGCACTCAACACAATCCATTACATGGTAATCAATAGTCTCTTCATAACGTCTGTTGCGACTTAACAGTGCCAGCCGTGATGGATTGAGAAAGTATGGGCATGCCTCCAGGCAGCGCCCACATCTAATGCATGGGTACTCATGGGGTCTGGCTGTCTCTTGCTCGGTAAATGCAAGAATGGCTGAGCTTCCCTTTAGAATGGGAACATCCAGACTGGCTATAGGAAATCCCATCATGGGACCACCCATTATTACCTCTCGAGTTTTGTCATTGAGCCCACCACAGAATTTCAATACATCCCTGACTGGAGTACCAAGTGGAACCAGAAGATTTGCTGGTTGATCAATGCCAGGGCCAGAGACTGTGACCACCCGTTCAATAAGTGGGGATCCGGTTGCAAAGAGGTCAGCAATCGCTACAACGGTGCCGCTGTTGTTGACAGCAACCCCGATATCTCTCGGTAGTTGACCGGCAGGAACCTCTTTGTGGTAGACAGATTGAATCAACATCTTCTCTGCACCCTGGGGATACTTCACCTCCAGAGGGGTTATGGTTATTGGCAGTTCCGGGTTTTTATCAAGAGCTTTTTGGAGATTTACAATCGCCTCTGGCTTATTTTTCTCTACGCCAATATTGGCTCTCTTGGCCCCAAGTTTTTGGCGCAGGATTTCGGTTCCGTTAATAACTTTTTCTGGCTGCTCAACCATTAAGCGATGATCGTTGGTAAGGAACGGCTCACACTCTGCACCATTGATCAGCAGATCATCAATCACGATGCCGTCTGGAATCGAGTATTTAACATGGCTGGGGAATGCTGCACCACCCATTCCAACTACTCCTGCCTGCTGTACAAGTTCAATAAAATCATCCAGAGAGATGGTCTCCCAGGATGGGGGAGGGGTGGTCTCTACCCTCTGGGTGGAAAATGGATCAGCCTCGATGACAATGGCTGGTTTAAATGATCCATCCAGTGTGCGTTGAGGGCTTATTTCACTTACTGTGCCGGTGACTGGGCTGTGTAGAGCGGTAGATATGAAGCCTCCCGGTTTGGCAATCATCTCTCCACGTTTCACGCTCTGACCTTTTTTTACAACAGCTATGGCTGGCGCACCTATATGTTGCCCCAGCGGCATTACATAACGGTGACCAAAAGGTACCCGCTGAATTGCAAGGTCTGCAGTCTGCCCCTTGTTGTGGGCAGGGTGTACACCGTGTGCAAAGCTCTGTCTGAAAAGTGAAAGGAGACCCATAAACTATTAATGGTTAACTGTTCAGTAATGCAGCCATATGTTTTCCGATCTCGGCAGGAGAGCGGGAGACTGTGACCCCGGCTGCCTCAAGGGCGCTTATCTTGTCTTCCGCTGTTCCCTTGCCACCAGAGATGATTGCACCTGCATGACCCATTCTGCGTCCTGGAGGTGCGGTCACTCCGGCAATATATGCTACTACCGGCTTTGTTACATTCTGGCGAATATACTCTGCGGCCTCCTCCTCTTTGCTGCCACCAATCTCACCAACCAGTACAATTCCCCTGGTCTGTTCATCCTGCTGGAACAGCTCCAGACAGTCGATAAAATTCATGCCATGGATTGGATCTCCTCCAATACCGATACAGGTACTCTGTCCAAGACCCTCATTGGTGGTCTGGAAGACCGCTTCATAGGTGAGGGTGCCAGAACGGGAGACTATGCCAATTGCCCCCTCCTGGTGAATATTGCCAGGCATGATTCCAATCTTGCAGGCTCCGGGGGTGATGATGCCTGGACAGTTGGGTCCGATAAGGCGGGTGTCTGGAAAGTCTTTCAGGAATGCCTTTACCTTGATCATGTCCTGAACAGGAATGCCCTCGGTAATGCATACGATCGTCTTGATACCACCGGCAGCAGCCTCAAAGATTGCGTCCGCCGCAAAGGCGGCAGGAACATAGATCATGCTGGCATCAGCACCGGTAGCGTCTACAGCATCTTTTACAGTGTTGAATACAGGGCGGTCAAGATGGCTCTGGCCACCTTTCCCCGGGGTTACTCCTCCAACAATATTTGTTCCGTAGGCAATTGACTGCTCTGCGTGGAATGTGCCCTGTTTGCCTGTGAAGCCCTGGACGATGACACGAGTATCGTTGTTAATTAAAATGCTCATCTCTACTCTCCCTCCTGGCTATTGGTTGAAGAGACTGCCTTCTTGGCAGCCCCTGTAAGGGTCTCTTCAACATCAATGTTGAGTCCACTGTTTTTCAGGAGATCCATCCCTTGCGGAGCGTTGGTTCCCTCCAGACGAACAATTACCGGGATCTCTATACCAACCTCCTTCACAGCCGAGATTATTCCCTCGGCAATCAGATCACAGCGCACGATGCCACCGAAGATATTTACCAGAATGGCCTCTACCTTGGCGTCACTGAGGATCAGCTTGAATGCAGCGGCTACCCGTTCTGCAGTTGTACCGCCACCGACATCAAGAAAGTTTGCAGGGTCTCCGCCATGGAGCTTGATCAGATCCATTGTAGCCATAGCGAGACCGGCACCATTGACCATGCAGCCAATATTGCCGTCCAGAGTTATATAGTTCAGGTCGTGTTTGCTTGCTTCGAGTTCAGTCCTATCTTCCTGTGACGGATCATGTAGTTCCTGTAGTTTCGGGTGGCGATAGAGAGCGTTATCATCCAGGTTGATCTTGGCATCAAGCGCCAGAAGATCTCCATCACCAGTTACTATAAGAGGGTTAATCTCTACCAGACTAAAGTCGTTGTGAGTAAATAGACGGTGCAGACCGCTAACAATTTTGGTCAACATCCCAATCTGTTTGCCCTCCAGCTCCAGCCCAAATGCCAGTTGGCGGCATTGGTATGGCTGCAGACCAGCAGCACTATGGGCATGTACTGTAAGTATCTTCTCGGGAGTTTCGGCAGCAACCTGTTCGATATCCATTCCACCAGCCGCAGATACCATATAGACAATCTGTTCGCGATCGCGATCAACCAGTGCGCCAAGGTATAACTCTCTACTGATATCCAGTGTCTGTTCAATTAATACCTTCTGGATAGGCAGGCCACGACCATGGGTCTGAGGGGTGGTTAGGGTGCTACCCAGCATCTCATCACTGAAGGTAGAAAGTTCATCAATGCTCTTTGCTATTTTTACGCCTCCAGCCTTGCCGCGCCCACCAGCATGGACTTGCGCCTTGGCAACCCAGGCCTCGCCACCAATATCGTTGGCAGCCTGCGCTACCTCACCAAGACGTTCGATGGTTACTCCAGCAGGTACGGGGATCCCAACCTGTTCAAAAAGCTCTTTGGATTGATATTCGTGAAGGTTCATTAATTACGTTCCTTGTAATTGCTAATTTATTGGTCTGGATCAGACTGGCTGTCAGTTAGTGCAACCAGTTGATCAGTTATGCGTTGGGTAATCTCGGACTCCAGCCGGTTTCTTAGTGTCTGGAGCTCCTCTTGGTGCTCTCTGTTCAGTTCATCAATCTCTCTTTGATGGTCGGCAGAGATATTGCTCTCTGCCTCTCTCTTAACCTGTTCAGTAAACGGAGTAACGATTCCGGCGAGCTCCTGGAGCATCTGCCACTGCTCAAGCAGTTGCCCCAGACGACTGGCAAAACCGGGATTGATTGCATGTTCTTCGAAAACAGGAATCTTGTTGTTCTGGGCCCTGGTATCAAGCTTGAGCCACTCCTCAAGCTCTACAGCTTTGCTCTTCTGTCCATTGGAGAGGCTGGTGAACTGTCCCGAGAAACGTTCTTCGCTGATTGCCCACTCTGCAATTGATCTGCTCTCGGTTGGATTTCCTTCCAGGCTAATGCGTGTTCCAAAGACTCCGTCAGCAGTCGGGTTGTAGCTAAATAGAGGAGTGGCATGTCCGTTGAGGGCCAATTCAGCCTGTCTGATTGTCGCCTCGGGATTAAATCCATGGCGTTGTGGGCTGGGCACATAAATTCTTAGCAGGGCAGGTCCAGAATGACGCAGTGATTCACGTACCACTCTATTTAGATGGTCAGGGGCGGCGATTGAGCTCTGTGCAACGTAAGCATTGCGTTGGGAGAGGGCAGTCAGAGCAAGCTCCGAGCGGGCATCGGAGTGGGTGTCACTAAACCCAAGATCCATTTCTGCCAGCACAATAACCTTTATGGGGAGTCTGCTGTTAAGTAACCAGATAAGTTCCCCTGCAGATTCTGCACCCAGCGTGGTGTCATTGCCAATTAGCAATAGAGGAGGCGATTGCTGTAGTTCATCTCTGCTTAAATCCCCCCAGACAAGCTGTTCTGTGGCCTTGCGTTCTGCAAGAGAGCCATTCTTCAGTAGTAGTTTTGCTTTGCGCAAAATGCGATGAATCTCTGTGGCCTGTTCCAGTTGACCCTCTATCAGGCCGGATGCAAGGGCACCGACCTCTCCTGCAGATCCAATAACTACAGGGACCTGGAATGGGTTGGATGGAAAGGTTCCCGCCCAGGCTGCTGCAGTTCCAGGAGCAAATACCATGCTATAGCGGGAGCGTCCCAGAGAGTGTTCTCCGCTTGCAATCCTTTCTCTCTCTGTGCGGATTCTCTCAGCCAGATTTATCCACTCTTTCAGCTCTTCCGCATTTACACCATCACTTTCAATATTGGCAGTCTTTTCTGCCAATGCACTCAGATCAATTTGCCTGCTGGATACGCTCTCAAGACCTTCTGCCAGCGAGGAGAGATCATCGGCATGAGAGGCTACTGCCAGTTTTTCCCGGATTCCGGAGAGTAGCTTTTGATGAGTCTCATCAATATTCTCCAGAAGTCTGTGTACCATTGGCTGTTGATGATATTCGGTTATCCCCAACAGTTGTCTGATAGCAATTTTCTCACCAGAACCTGGTTCTGCAGAGTCACCACCAGCCATTGCCATAGATGCATGGCGAGAGAGCATGGTTGCATTGAGTGTGCTGATTTCCGGACGAGCACCATAATCAATAATGGTTGTTGAGCTACTGTCTGGAAGTTGCTCCCATACTCTCCAGCTCTTATAGGCGTGGTCCAGCTCTTCATCACTCTGTTCCTGCATAGTGAGTGCAGGCGTATCTGATTCTGTTTTACAAAGTTCGGCACAGATTCCACATCCCTTGCAGCTGTCAGGGTTGACTACAATTGATAGCAGCTCCCCGGATTGTGCTTTTAGCCGTTCCGGGTGGTGGAAAAGAGGTTCTGTATGGATGAGAGGGAGCTCACCAATGTTGGATGCAAGCTGTGATATGGCATCTTCCGCACTGGTTCTGCGTTCATCCGGGAGGGGGGAGTGTGTCATTAACTCATCCCAGCTTTTTTCTAAAAGCTCTTTAGCTTCACCGCTGTTGATGGTGAGGCTCATCTGTTTGGCGAGTTTGGATAGGTGGGGGCGCAGTGCATCTGCTCCTCCCATCTTTATACCTGCCTCCAGAAGTTGGGTGGGAGAGAGGGAGACAGCTACAATTGCACTGTCAGGACAGTTACTCCAACACTTGCCACATCCTGTGCACTGCTCCGGATTGAGAAGAGGCAGAGTGTTGCAGCCAGTAGTGATAAATGTTGAGGTTAGCGGAGGAATGTGACCAACTGCAGCGAATGGATCAATACCCTGGTTACTCTCCATCCCGTCCCGGTAGAGAACTCCGGTCTGATCCCAGAATCGTGACAGGTTCTGGTATCCGCTATCTTGATCAGATCCCAGGTGGCGTACTGCCATAGGGGTATGCTGTGAGTTGGATGGTGTGGAGGGGTGGCTGTTGTTCTCTCTCCCTCCAGTAATGCCAAGTTCCCCCAGTTCAGGATAATTCCTCTCCAGCAGGTCAGTTAGGACCTGCTGTTTTGGATTGCTGTTGTTGGGTAGTGGGGTAACTCCAACCCTTATAGCGTCATCATGGTGAGGAGCCTTAAACGCTGCCACCAGATCAGAGTCGTGAACAGGAAGTCCTCCAACTCCATAGATGACGGAGTTTGCCTTACAGTTATGTGAGAGCAGAGGCAAAACTTCTCTATACAACTGAGGCTTTTCATCAAGCAGTGATTCACTGCGATCAAGGATTATAGCCTCACTACAGTTCTGTAGAGTCTCATGTAGTGTTTTGGCAGGAAATGGTGCAAGCAGATGAATACTAGCTACAGCAATCTCTTTAAGTTGGTTGGAGATGTTATTACAACGACCTGTTATTGATCCATAGCAAACAATAATCTTTTTAGCTCTCTTCTTGCCGAGGTAGGTGACAGCACTGTAATTTCTACCTGTTAGTTGAGCGAAACCGGTGAAGGTATCCTGCAAAATTTCCTGAACCAGTGCTCCAAAGAACTTGGTGTGAGAGATGGTGCCAAGCCCAAAACTGTATGGGTCTCGATAGCTTCCCTGTAGTGTTGGATTATCCAGACTGTACCAATTTGGCACCCGGCGGCGCTCTTCTCCAAATACAAGTTGCTGGGCTGGCTCTGCAACCGGAATTGAATCAGCATAGTTGCCAACCAGGTTTTCGATAAGTTCTGGAGATGGCAGTTCAATCTGTTGTGGTGATGACGCGGTTTCGTGACCATCCATTATTACTATACCTGGAACAAGTGCCTTCTCAGCAACTGCTCTGGCAATCAGGGTGAAATCAATGGCCTCTTGTACATTCTGTGCATAGAGAATAAATGCTCCACTATCTCTGAGTTGATGAATACCTTCATCACTATCTTCATGGCTTTCGCCATTCAGGGGAAGTGCCTTGCTGGTGGCATGGATAACCAGTGGCAAGTGGTGACCAACTGCACGTCTGACAAGATCCTGTGCATTGGCAAGGTCACTTGACCATAGACTGCAGGAGGCCCGTTTGCCAGCCATCGCAAGCCCCATGGCCGCAGATAGTGCACCACGAGCACTTCCGCTCTCTATGTTAAGGAGTGGCTTTCCAAAAAGATTAACCTGTTGACGCTGCTGTTCGTTACGCCATGCAATGGAACCTTTCTCAGGAGGGAAGGCCTCACCACATGCGGCAGCCTCCGATAGAATGCTCTCAACTGTAGCTACCGCAACACTACCATTTAGCGTTGTGGTAATACCGTGACTGTCTGTTTGCAGAGTGTTATCTGCTCCGATGACTTTGCGGTAGATGCGGTTTGCGATTTCAGCGAAGCTGGGCATAACGTTTTTGACCCTCGGTCAGGTTTCTGTTTTTGCGGTCAAACTGTCCACCATCTATCCATATAATGGCTTCAGTGGGGCAGCGATAGGTGGCCTCTGGTGTCTCTTCCACCATGCTACTGTAATCTACAACAGGCAGGCCATCCACCATCTCTATCAAGCCAGGATTGGCATCTGTTGCACAACGTCCACAGCCATCACAGGCGGTACCACATAGTGAGAGAATCGCATCCCCCTCCAGTGGGGCACTGCATTGAACCAGGAGGTGTTCATTAATCGGGTGAATCTTGAAAAGATCCTTTGGACATGCAACTACACAATCCTCACAGGCTGTACATTTATCCAGATCCACAACCGGGAGACCATTGGCATTCATGTGAATGGCATCAAAATCACATGCGATCTCGCAGTCTGCCAGTCCCAGACATCCCCATGAACACCCTTTGCCACCTCCAGAGACTACAGCAGCAGCGCGGCAGCTATCAAATCCCTGGTACTCTGCAATCTGCCAGGCCTCCTCTTTGCCACCAGCACAATGAAGACGGGCAACCCGTTTTATCTGTGAGCCAGCATCAACTCCCAGGAATTCGGCAATTTCCTCGATCTCATCCTTGGGGGCAACCGTACATTGGCTTGGTTCCACACTGCCTTTGATGAGTTCTTCAGCAAAAGCACGGCATCCAGGAACACCACATGCACCACAGTTGGTGCCAGGTAGCATCTCTTCTGTCTCATCAATTCTGGGGTCTTCGTCTACCTTTAGCAGACGATAGGCAACAGCAAGAATTACCCCGAAAAAGAGTCCTATTCCCATCATTATAGCTGGAGATGCTAGCAGACTGTTCAAGGCTGCTCCTATCCCTGGTTGAATGGGGCTGCTCTCTCGATCAGCTCATCCAGATCAGGTTCACTGCTATTGAGTGGCATTCCAGGGTGGATACAGCGGGATGGACATATTTCTGCCGCTTCAACCAGTTCCGCATAGGTTCCAGCATTGGGGTCAGCTATGTATGCCTGTTTATCATCGTTGTAGACAAACATTTGTGGATTCATATTGGTGCAATCATTGCATGTTGTGCAGAGAATGGATTCGATCCATGGGTCTTCAGAGATCTCGATAACAGGCTCCTCCTCTGAAGCCATCTCTTCGACAGCCTCCTCGGTTGGTTCGGAGTCTTGCTCTTCTGTCTCTGTAGTAGTTGCAGTAGTTGCAGTAGATCCAGCGCCGGCAACGATATTCTGTTCGAGGTTCATTCCCATCAGCACCTTAGCCAGTTTACTCATCACCGTTGCTGTTGCATCGGCCTGTAGTTGACTAATCTCCTCGGCGTGACTCTGCTGAAGCTCACTGATAATGCTGTTCTGTTTTGCCTCCATCAACAGGTTAGCCTCATTGACAGCCTGGTCTGCGTGTGGATTACGTACTCCAGAGAGCTCCTGCAGGGTATGCCAGTAGTTGAGCCTATCCTTGCACGCAAGCACCAGTTCTCGGGATACAACAGCTCTGTGGAGCAGGTTATCCTTGTTGATAGTCCAGACGAATGGTACTAGAGAGAAGCTGTTTTCCTCGGATTGTTGCAGATACTCAGCAATTGGAGTTAGAGCCTCGGACTCAAAATTACCAGGAATAAGGCGAAAATGGTTTCTGAGTTTAGGTACCAGCAGTGCATAGTCGGCAAAGGTGAAGGCGAATTCCGTATGAGTCACCTCACCATTCTCATTTTGATAGCTGAACGGATGGATGGCCCAATCCTTTTCAGGCTGCGGATTGACACTAAAATTCATCCGCTCGGCAAAGGTATCCCCCAGTTCTGGATTCATCCGGAAGAAGGGGTGAACACGCCCCTCCAGGGCAGCACTGGCCACCATCCATGGATCCATCAGGAACTGTTTTCTGCTCTTCTGGATTGATGGATCGATCATGTGAGGATCATCTTCCTGCAGATTACTGGTAATCTGAACCCCGGTATTAATCAGGTGGACTCCAGTGTGGGGAATCTCGGTTGCCTCCAGGAAGCTGCTCATCAAATGTTGATAGCGAGCAGCAGAGGTTTGGGCCACGTAGCATTGACGATGTGCTGTTGCTATATACCCTAGTTCCAGACGGAAATCATGGAATGGGGACTCTTCTTCACTAGCAGCAGGATTACTATGACCCTTGACTCGAGTCAGGATCTGAATGGGTCGTCCGGAGCCCAGTAGCTGAGAGAAGGAGCTAAGCCCCTCACGGGCCAATCGATTTGCCGGCTCTAAAGCAACCGTTGCTGGAACAAGTAAGAGTTCCTCCTTTGAAAAAGCCTCCCAGTTAAAGTTGGCAAACCAGGGGTCATGAACAGTTGCATCATAACTGTTGTCAATCTCCAGGCGGGCAATTCTGCATGCAGTAAAGAGCTCGGCAAGCTCATTTGCCTCACTGTCGAATATGGATGTCGCCTTGTGACAAGGGTCTGCATCAACTGTAGTCTCAAAGTGGTTGGGATGATCAGCCCATGGACCAGAGAAGTCGCCAGTATGGATAAAGCGTACCTGAACAGGATCTCGCTGGAACTGGTTTATGATCTCTGCTGCATGAGTGATTCTATCCTTGCGCGCCTCAGACATGGTGACTGTGCCACTATTCTGGGGAAGCACTGAAGAGAGGGCCTCGGAATTAAAGCGATTGGCATTGCTGCCAACACTTTTCTGTAGTGCAGAGGCGCCCATTGCTTCACCTGATTTGCGCTGCTCGATATCAAGAATCTGATTGAGTTGGCGGCGTAAATCCTGGAGCTCAATCTCAAACTGGTCCCAGCGCTCTTCAGAGCGTCCATGGACCAGATGAATCATTAGATGAATTGCGGTATAGCGATCGTATGGGAGGAGTTGATCCGCTTCACTGAAGAAACCCTTAAGTTGCTCAAGATCATTCTCGACCGCCTTCTGGTTGTCACCAGATAGAGAGAGGTGCTGTAACAGTGCTTCAACAGAACGGTTTACTGCCGGGAAGAGCTGGAGTGGCCCATCATGCCCTTCCAGCTCACCTCGAATTGCATGTTCCAGCCAACCCAGGTTATCTTTAAGTATTCGTGCACCATTCTCGCCGGGGGCAAATTCTGCTACAGACTCCTGGAGAAATGTGGAGAGAGGTAGTGCATATTGACTGCTCTGGCGGGACTCTCTGGAGAAGAGAACCAATGGATAGTCATAACTAATCTTTGAGACATCACGAAATGGACCAAGCAGTGCAGGAAGATAATCACTGCCAATCTGTCTGGTCTCACGTTCTACACTAGGGTCTCCAAGGTGAAAGTGGTGAAGAGTCCTTAGAGTTTTGGTCTCTGATTCTGGCTCTGATTGCGTAGAGTTCAGTATGGGAAGTGAATGTGCACTACTCATTGGGTTGAATATTCCTCTTTAGATCGCAAACGCATCCAGGGCGTCATTGGTTGCAGCAATCTTTATTTCATCCGTAGCATCGTGGCCGACGCTAGAGAGGTCACTGTAGCAAGGGATGTTACTATTCTGATAGAGGAGACCAACAGGAATGATTCCCTTCTCGGTCTCGTCACGTGCAATTTGAAGAGCTTCAGCCATATCTGCAGGGTCATGTTCCATGGTTTCAGGAAAGAGCTTTTCAATTCCCTTGGCGACGGGGATCCCGTTTTCATGGGTCAGTAGACGCAGTCTGGAGGCATCCTCCTGAAGCTCCTTGGTAATGGAGTCTACAAAGACCGGGCAACGCTGAATGATTCTGACAAAACTTGTCCCCTTGTGTTTGTGTGCCGCCTTCAGAGTCTCGTGCAGCAGGGGAGGGTTCCAGTCCACAACCTGCGCAACAAATGATGCGTTGGTGATTCCCAGAGTAACTGTATTGGGGTTGAGCATATCCAGAGATGCTCCCTGCGGATGAGTGCTGGTCTTGAACTCGATTGGGGTGGTTGGAGAGGTCTGCTTTTTGGTCAATCCATAGATCTGGTTGTCAAAGACAAGCACTGTCATATCCATGTTATAACGCACGGCATGAATCCAGTGAGCTGTACCAATAGAGAAACAGTCACCATCTCCGGTAGCTACCCATACATCAAGATCTGGGCGTCGAGATTTTACCCCGCAGGCCAGAGGGAGGGCGCGACCATGGAGCCCATGGAGTCCATAAGTTGCCATATAGTGTGGCATCCGGCTTGAGCAGCCGATTCCGGAGACAAAAACTGATTTTTCCGGTGGTAGCTGAGCATCACGCAGGATGCGATGAGCTGTTGCCAGTACTGCATGGTCACCACATCCGGAGCACCAGCGTGCCTCATTTCCTTCATAATCATCCAGGGTGAAGTAACGCTCCTGAATATCGAGGGACCAATCTGCCTTGATTCCAAACATCGTTATTCTCCTTTGTCCTGTGAGGATCGGTTGTCAGTAACCTGATCCAACCGTTCCTGAATGGCGTTCTCAATAAGTTCCGGTTGCAGGGGGTGTCCATAGACCACTGACCAGCAGTCCACATCAACCAGAGTCTGAATACGTAGTATGCTAGCCAGCTGTGCGTAGCGACGGTTCTCATCGGTAATCATCGGTGCCTTGGGGTCGTCACTGTAGTTGACCTCTACCGTAATTACCTTTTTGAATCTAGAGAAAATCTCTTTTAGTCCAGGCTCCAATGGAGAGAGGAATCGTAGGTGTATTGAGGAGACCTTGCTCCCTTTTTCACGAAGATTATCAATTGCCTCGTTGATTGCGCCATAGGTAGAACCCCAGCCAACAACTAACAGGTCTCCACTCTCGTCACCGTGTATTTCTGGAGGAGTCAGGGTGCTTTGCAAGGTGGCCAGTTTGCGACTACGCATGCTTGTGCTGTGCTGGTTCTCGGTCGACTCATAGGATACCTTGCTCTGTTTGGTGTGAGAGAGGCCTGTCAGTACATATTCACCCCTGGGCATTCCCGGGATTGGGCGTTGTGAGAGCCCGGTTTTTTCATCCCAGTCATAGGCTGGAACATCCGGGTTCCATTCTGATTGATCCAGTGGTGGTGCCAGCATGTCACGGCTCAATTCCGGACGTACCCAAGGCTGTACCCCGGTTGCCAGATTTGCATCTGTCAAGACGATTACTGGGGTGCGGAAGGTTTCAGCCAGTTTGCGGGCCAGCACTACCATACTAAAACACTCAGCAATGGTGGCGGCAGCAAGTATAATCTTGGGCGCATCTCCAGGCATGCCATAAAGGGATGAGAGGAGGTCTCCCTGCTCAATTTTGGTGGGGAGACCAGTAGATGGCCCGCCACGCTGAACATCTACAATCACCAGCGGGATCTCTGCCATTACTGCCAGAGCAATGTTCTCGGTCTTCAGTGCCATACCTGGACCTGAGGTAATTGTGCAGGCTGTTTTGCCAGCGTAGGAGGCACCAATTGCAAATGCTATTGCCGCAATCTCATCCTCTGCCTGATGAACGAAGCCTCCAGCTGCCGGGTAAACATCTGCCAGATAGTGTGAGGCAGAGGTTGCCGGAGTAATGGGGTACATGGAGACTAACTCCATTCCAGAGGCCATCACCCCCAAACCAATTGCAGTATTCCCGTTAGTGACAACCATTTTCTGACTGCCCATCTCTTCTGCTGGAGGAATATCAAAGAAATAGTCGCCAACATGCTTCTCTGCAAAGGCGTAACCAGCATCAAACAGGTTTTGATTGCTGGTGATGATCGCGTTTTTCTTGCCGGCAAAGGTGATGGCAATCTCGTTTCGGCTCATCTCTTTGTCGCGGTTATAGATTCGGCAGAGCATGCCGAGGACAAACATGTTTTTCCCTTTGCGGGGGTCTTTGACTACCTCCAGACAGGCCTCGTGGATCGGTAGCTCATGGACAACCAGCCCATGCTCACGGAATTCGACAACGGCCTTTCTATACATCTCCTGAATTTCTGTGGAAGCATCACTTTCCCAGCGATTATCCAACAGAACAATAGTGCCTTTTTTGTAGGCACCATTGGCTATTCTGGAGTAGAGAACCTGTTCATTGAAGGCGACAACCAGGTCACCCTCATTGCCGACATTGGTCATATATTTAGAGCCAAAGCGGATACGAATACCACTGGCTCCAGATGGGGTGCGCGCAGGTGGCTGGATCTCGGCAGGGATAATTTCTACCGTCCAGACTCCATTGTTCATTTTGGCACTTATATTTCCGAAGGTCTGCCCACATTTTTGGGCTCCTTCTCCAGAGTCGCTTACAATTTCTACAATATTTTCTTTGATGCTAGTTGGTTGCACGAACGATTTCCTCGCAGAGCTTTTTCTTTTGTTGACCTTGACAGGTCGGTGGCAATAGCCGCTAATCATCTCATGAAACAGGGTGTGGAATCAAGCTGAAATGACTATATAAGCTATGTGTGTATTGTGGTTTTTGGAGAAAATAACCGACGATTACCGGTTTTTTACCTAGATTTCGCCGAAGTTTAGGTTTGTTTAGCTGTGTCTCAGTGGTTGCTCATATTCATCCATAAAATGGTAGAGAGAGCTATCAAGCAGTTTTATTGCCCCGTCCAAAAGATGGCAACGGCCACTTCCCGGGAGGATGCGGGTTAGATTAATCAATGTGTCAAGATCGGCACGGGTTCCATTTCCGCTGTCAATTCGCGAGAGCAGTTGAGACGCATAAAATGTTCCTGTTTTGCATGAAGGACACTGCCCACAGGATGAGTTTGCAAAGAACGAGACATATTCTGTCACCCGGCGTACAACTCCTGTCCCCTCTGAGATTACGATCATTGCCCCTGTACCCAGGCTGGATCGTCTCTCCTGCACCGAGTCAAAGTCCAGCGGGACATCCAGATCCTTTGGTGTCAAGATTGTGTTGGAGGGGCCACCGGTAAAGACTGCCTTGAGTTTTCTGTCCAGCAACATGCCTCCACCATGGATATGGATCAGGTCAGACAGGGGAGTACCCATCGGGAGTTCATAAGCTCCGGGACGTAGTACATCACCACTCAGGGAGAAGATCTTTGTGCCGTGCGAGTCTCCCTCTCCCTGGTTTATAAACCACTCTGCACCATTGCGAATAATATGAGAGACGTTGGCCATGGTCTCTACATTATTAATCAGTGTAGGGAGTCCAAATAGTCCTGCTTTAGCAGGATATGGTGGCTTGCCACGTGGAAATGGAAATTTGCCCTCAATAGACTCAATTGCCGCAGTCTCTTCACCACCAATATAGTGACCAGAGCTGGCAACAATATAAAACTCAAGAGGGCGTCCAAGGATGTTGGAGACCTGGTTTACATAGTCGGTTTCACTCCACTGGTTTGTGGCCTCTTTCATCGCCTCAAGCGAACCTTCCTGTTCAGGATTTATATAGAAGACAATCTGGTTTGTGCCAGTGGCCAGTGCGGTAATAATTGCCCCTTCAATAACCTGATGAGGGGTCTCCTGAAGCAGGATTCGGTCTTTGAATGTTCCCGGCTCATCTTCATTTCCGTTACAGATGAGATATTTGTCCTGGTCACTCGGTTCATTCGCTACAAATTCCCACTTGATATGGGTTGGGAACCCGCTACCACCGAGCCCCAGTAACTTTGCTTCACGAATGGTTGGTAGAATATGTTCCGGATTCAGTATTGCTTTCTCCAGACCGTCACCACCAATATCAACCAGCCAGGTATCGAGATCAGCACCGAAGCGACGATCAGGATGAAGTAGTACCTGATTCAGTTTTGATAAGTCACTCATGAGCTCTGCCTTCGGTTACGGTGCAGACCAACATAATCTGAGTCCAGATCAAATTTTGCATATTCAGGAAAGAGTATTGGTCCCTGTAGATCCATAGAGAGTTCTGCGTTGGTCAGCTCTCTACGGAGTGTATTTAGGTGCTCAATAGATAGTTGACTGCTGCGTTTGTCTTTTCTTTTTTTGGCGGCGGCAGCTCCTGCCTTACGCCCAAAGCTGATAATCTCAAGAAGAGCATTTCCCATAAGACGATTTCTTCCGTGAATTCCACCGGTTACCTCACCAGTAGAGAAGAGTCCTGGCACTGAGGTTTCACAATCTTCATTAATTACTACACCACCGTTCTGATAGTGGAGGGTAGGGTATATAAGTAGTGGTGTTTCAGCCGGGTTGATTTCGGCTTTCTCTCCCAGGTGCATTAGCTTGGGAAACCTCTTCTGCAGAACCCCGGGTTGCCTGGCCTCCAGCCCTGGGGTGTCCAGCCAGATTCCCTGATGGCCATCCTCTGTAATTATGCCTCGACCTTCACGACATTCACGAATAACGGCGGCAGCAACAATATCTCGAGCGGAGAGCTCATCAACAAAGCGTTCTCCATTCCCGTTTAACAGATAGGTTCCACAGGAGCGAACTCCTTCAGTTATAAGGCTGCCTGCAAGGTGGAAGGGGTATGCAAGACCAGTTGGATGGTACTGAAAAGAGTCAAGATCACGCAGTTGCGCTCCCATGCGATAGGAGAGTACCAGGCCATCACCAGTTGCACCGAAATGGTTTGATGTTGGAAAACCATTAAGGTGCATTCTTCCAATGCCGCCAGTTGCGACAATAACTGCCTTTGCGCTTATCTGGATATATTTTCGATTTTTCAGTGAAGAGATAACAGCTCCAGAGCAGCCACCCTGATCATCCCCTAGTAGCTCCACTGTTGGACTGTAGTCCCACACATCAATGTTGCTGTTATGGACAGATTCACGTAGTACTCGCATCATCTCCAGGCCAGTGTAGTCACGATAGAAACATATGCGTTCCGCTGAGGTACCACCAGCACGCCTGGTAAGCAGGTCACCAAACTCATCCAGATCAAACTGCATGCCCTGCTGGATAAGCCAGCGAATAACATCAGGTCCATCCAGCACCAGTTGAGATACAAGGTCAGGATCAGATTTCTGATGGCCGGCACTCATGGTGTCGTTATAGTGGAATTGGGGCGAATCATCCTTGTTGATGGAGGCTTGAATACCGCCCTCTGCCATTACTGTGTTGCTATCCCCAAGACGCAGTTTTGTAGCCAGGATTACTCTGGCCCCCTGTTGTTGTGCAATCAGTGCGGCAGCACATCCTGCACCACCACCACCAATAACCAGTACATCTGTCTCTACAGTCGCGGCTCCTGCCAAATCAGCTTCACTGATTCTTGAGTCTGACTGCAGTGTATCGGCAAGCTGTTTGTGGCAAGGGTCTCCCTTGTTGGCTCCAACCTTTAGTGTAGTTAGGCACTCTTCGATATAGTCTGGGTGAAAACTGTTTAACAGTTTTTCACTATCAATTTCAGGTATTGGCAGAGGCCGCTCCTGTTTGATGCGATAGTTGGCGACTGCCTTCTGATAGGATATTGCCTCGTTATTGACCTTATCCATAATTACTCCTTGATCACCTGTAGGGCGCCAGTACGGATCTTTTCAAGGCGATTAATCAGGTTGGAGGGGCGAGAGTGAAAGTATGCGGTCACACGTCGAGCAAACAGGCCAACATGGTTTGGAGCAATCTGTTCAGGACATCCGGTCATGCAGAGATCACACATAACACACTCAATAAACAGGTCTCCGGCCTCTTTAAAACGCCCCTTTACCGCAAGCTCAACCCCCTTCTCAACATCAATATCCTTGGGGCATGATGTTGTACAACCGTGACAATTGCGGCACTGTTGTGCTTCAGGAAAAATCTTGTGGAACTCGGTCTGGACCTCCCATGAATTTTGTATCTGTTCCAGACTGTAGCTATGCTGGGATGGTGACGGAAAGACCAGAAACATTACCTCCATACCATCCTCAACCAGGGTCTGGCACCCCATCTCCATGCTTATCTCGTCAGTTTCTGCGCGACGCACCAATACCCGGCAGGATCCACATACACCCTCGAGACAGCCAACCCCCTGGACGCGGGGATATCCTGCTTTCCACAGTGCCTGGATTACAGATAGTGTCGAGGAGACATGGATCTGTTTGCCGTTAATGGTGACATGGACTTTTGTTTGGGTATCGCTCATGCAGGATTTTATGTATTGAAAACAAACGAATATAACATAAAAAACCGATTCTTATCTCTGTAGAGCAGGTCTATAGAACAAGAATCGGCCTTGTTGTTGGTACTCCCTAGGGGAATCGAACCCCTGTTACCGGCGTGAGAGGCCAGCGTCCTAACCGCTAGACGAAGAGAGCATTTTTTTGGTCTATGTGACCGGTGGCGTATTCTGCCAGAGAGATAAAACAAGTACAATACGCAATATGAAATTAATAAAAGGCTCAGGATGGATAAAACGCATGTTCTCTTCTGAAAAAGGGCGACCATCTGTCGATGCGACTATATTTTCTCGTTCGGAGCATCCGGTCTCACGTGGGCAGATGAGCCGTAATGCGGTCAAGGTTCTAAATAGAATACACAAAGGTGGATATGGAGCTTATCTGGTTGGGGGTGGAGTTAGAGATTTGATGCTGGAGCGTGAGCCCAAGGATTTCGATGTAGCAACAGATGCAACTCCAGAGGAGATCAAGGCACTATTTCGTAACTGTCGTCTGATTGGTCGCCGTTTTCGTCTGGCTCATGTCCATTTTGGGAGGGAGATAATCGAGGTTGCCACCTTCCGTTCGGGACAGGATGGTTCAGTGAGTAACGCGAAACAGAGTGAACAGGGCATGATTCTGCGAGATAACCTCTACGGAACTCTGGAAGAGGATGCCTGGCGTAGAGACTTCACAATCAATGCGCTCTATTACAATATTGCCGATTTTTCGGTGGTGGATTATACCGGTGGAGTAAGAGATCTGGAACGTGGACAGATCAGGATGATTGGTGATCCAGCGCAACGCTATCATGAAGATCCTGTAAGAATGTTGCGGGCAGTCCGTTTTGCAGTAAAGCTTGGTTTTCAGATTGAGAAAAAGACTGAGCAACCAATTTTCAAGCTGGGAAATCTGTTGGAGCAGATCCCCCAGGCGCGACTATATGAGGAGTTTCTCAAGATGTTCCAGTCAGGGCAGGCGCTGGAGACCTTTGAACGACTGCGTCACTATGATCTGTTTCGCTACCTCTTTCCGCTTACTGACAGGGTATTGGATCAGCAAGAGGGGTTTCCTCATGCCTTTCTGATCAAGGCACTGGAGAATACGGATCGTCGTGTTGCAGAGAACAAACCAATTACCCCGGCATTTCTGATTGCAGCACTTCTCTGGGAGGAGGTGCGACAGATTGCAGACAGATCTGATGAGAGACACCCAGAAAGTGGTGCCAGATTGCCAGAAAATGTACGCCTGCACCATGCAGGGCGTAATGCATTGAGGGAACAAAGAAAAACTCTATCAATGCCAAAAAGGTTCGCCATAATGGCCCAGGAGATATGGGAACTGCAGACCCGTTTTCAGCGTCGTAAAGGCAGGCAGCCATACCGTTTTATGGATCACCCCCGCTTTCGTGCTGCTTATGATTTTCTGTTGCTCAGATCCGAGGTTGGTGAGGTTGATAGCGAACTGGCCAACTGGTGGACTGACTTCCAGAAAGTTGGTACGAAGGAGCGAGAGAGCATGATCAACGAGGCTCCGGGTAGCGGTAAGCCCAGAAAAAAGCGGCGTAGACGCAGCAAGAAGCCGGCTCAGACCAGCAACTGATGAAGGCATATGTTGGGCTGGGAAGTAACCTGGATAGTCCAGACAAGCAGATAGATAGTGCGCTGCTTGCGTTGGAGAATATGGATCAAACCACTCTTGTTGCCATCTCTTCACTTTATATAAATCCACCGATGGGACCACAGGATCAGCCGGACTACCTGAATGCAGTTGCAGAGATAGATACAACACTGGGACCATCACAACTTCTGGATCAGCTACAAAAGATAGAGCATCAACAAGGGCGTAACAGAGAAAGGCGTTGGGGGGAGCGTACAATTGATCTTGATATTTTGCTCTATGGACAAGATGTTGTGGATGACGAGAGATTGCAGATTCCTCATCCAGGAGTTGCAGAGAGGCCATTTGTACTGGTTCCTCTGGCTGAGATTGCAGGTGCTGAGCTGAATGTTCCCGGGGAGGGGATGGTTGGAGAGTTGTTGCAACAGTGTGATTGTGGTGAGATGACAAAAATAGAAATAAGAGGGATAGATTGATGAGTAGTTCAACCACAAACAGTGGGCATGGTCGTGTAACAGTCTCTACATTAATGGAGATGAAGGCTAATAAAGAAAAAATCACCTCACTTACGGCATATGACTATAGTTTTGCTCAACAGATTGATAAGGCGGGAGTTGACCTGGTTTTGGTAGGGGACTCTCTGGGGATGGTAATTCAGGGCAGAGAGACCACAATTCCAGTGACTGTTGACGAGATGATTTATCACGCCAGGATGGTTGGTCATGGCCTGAAGAGAGCGTTACTGCTGGTTGATATGCCCTTTATGAGTTACGCCACGCCAGAGCTGGCTCTGGAGAATGGTGGTCGCCTTATGAAAGAGACAGGGGCACAGATGGTAAAACTGGAGGGTGGAGAAGATCAGGTTGAAACGGTGTCACTTTTGGTGAGTAGAAATATTCCTGTTTGTGCTCATCTGGGATTGCAGCCACAGTCTGTTCACCGTTTGGGCGGATATCGTGTTCAGGGCAGAGAGAGTGATGTTGCCCAGCAGATGATTGCCGATGCTCACGCGCTAGAGCAGGCAGGAGCCTCAATGCTGGTGCTGGAGTGTGTCCCGGTGGTTCTGGCTCAGGAGATTACGGCGGCGCTTGAGATTCCGGTTATTGGGATTGGGGCAGGGGTTGAGTGTGATGGCCAGGTGTTGGTGCTGTACGACATGCTGGGAATTACTATGGGCAGAGTTCCACAGTTTGTGAAAAACTTCATGGAAGATGGCGGTGCTGTTTCGGAGGCACTTTCCAATTATGTTGCAGAGGTTAGAGGGGGCAAGTTCCCGGCTGTTGAGCATACATTTCAGTAGGGCGGTTGTGGGGTGGAAGAGTTTAGTCAAATTGAGTCATTAAGAGAGCATCTTGCCGGATTGCGCTGCATGGGCGAGTCAATCGCCTTTGTACCAACCATGGGTAACCTGCATGAAGGACACCTGGAGTTGGTGAAAGAGGCAAAGAGAAATGCAGCTGTGGTAGTTGTATCCATCTATGTTAATCCTGCCCAGTTTGGAGAGGGTGAGGATTTTGATAATTATCCCCGGACCATGCAGCAAGACCGAGAGAAGCTTGAGAATATTGATACCTCAATTCTCTTTGTTCCATCAGATGGAGAGATGTATCCAGCTGGAGACCGTTCACCAGCTACAACTGTTGAGGTTGCAGGGATATCCGAACAGCTCTGCGGCCGCTCTCGTCCAGGACATTTTGCCGGGGTAGCTACAGTAGTTACCAAGTTATTAAACATTGTGCAGCCTGATGTAGCGCTTTTTGGGCAGAAGGATTACCAGCAGTTACTGGTTATTCGCCAACTGGTTGCAGATCTTAACCTTCCTGTTGAGGTTATCGGGGTTCCAACTTTTCGTGAAGATGATGGTTTGGCCATGAGCTCCAGGAATGGTTATCTTGATGCGGAGGAGAGAGAGAGGGCCCCCGAAATATACCGTACACTACAGTGGGCTGGAGATCAGCTTGAGGCAGGTAGAGAGGATTACCCCGTGATTGAGCTGGAGGCGATAGAAAAACTTCGGCAGGCCGGGTTCCTGGTTGACTACTTCTCAATTCTGGATTCAGGGTTGCACAGCGTCAAAAATGGCAGCAAAAACCTGACTGTTTTGGCTGCAGCAAAGATGGGGGCAACCCGATTAATTGATAATTTACCCCTTAATCTGAGATAATATGCCGATGCAAATCAATATGCTCAAGACAAAACTGCATCGTGCAACGGTTACCCACTCTGAATTGGAGTATGAGGGCTCATGTGCGATTGATGGAAGCCTGCTTGATGCCTCCGGAATAATGGAGTACGAGCAGATACATATCTACAATATCGATAATGGCGAACGTTTTGTAACCTATGCTATTCGTGCAGAGCATCGTTCTGGTGTGATCTCGGTTAATGGTGCGGCAGCACACAAGGCAAACCCTGGAGATCGTGTGATTATCTGTGCTTACACGGCACTGGATCAGGCAGAGGCAAAAAATTTCAAGCCCAGACTGATCTACCTCAGCGGTGATAACCGTATTGAGAGAACCGCCCATACCATTCCTGTACAGGCCGCCTAGTACTATATTCTCTAGCCAGTATTCCTCATCCCATTGGATATGGCATTAATGGTTCTTAACAGCGGCTGCATCCATTGATCATCCTCTCTCTCTATATCTGGAGATGAGATAAATCTCTGGTGCAGAATAATCTGGATGTGGTTAAGTGGGTCCAGATAGGGGTTGCGGCGCATAAGAGAGAGTGCGAGAGATGGTATATCCTCAAGCATGCTCTCCTGTTCGGTAATCTCCAGGAGCTGCTGACATGTTTTGGCATGTTCGTCTCTGATCATGCTGAAGATCTTTTGTGCGCTCTCTTTGTCCTCTGCCAGCATGGAATACTCTTCCGCTATGTCCATATCTCCCTTGAACAGGGCCATCTGTGTATTACCCAAGAGGGCGCTGAAGTAGGGCCATTGTCTGGCCATCTGCCTAAGCTGTTTTAACCTTTCAGGCTTGTTATCGCGCCACTTTTCCAGGGCGCTGCCTATGCCATACCATGCTGGGAGAGTGTGTCTGGATTGGGCCCAGCCAAATACCCAGGGGATGGCACGAATGGAGCTCTTGGAACGATTACCCTTGGAACGATGTGATGGACGAGATCCCAGGTTAAGGAGTCCGATCTCCATGACTGGTGTTGCTTCATAGAAGTAGTCCAGTAGTCCGGGCGTATCATCTATCAGATTGCGATAACTCTTTTCCCCAAGCTTGCTTAGCCTCTCCATTACCTTGCGATGCTCTGGGTGTTCGGATTCACTTTTGCGTATGATGCATGTGGTTGCTTTCATAAGTCCAGTAACGCCCATGGTCAGTTCGTAGAGTGCAGTCTCCTCATTGGCATACTTGTAATAGAGCACCTCTCCTTGTTCGGTAAACTTGATTTGGCCATGAACAGTTCCGGCTGGTTGTGAAAGAATTGCATCATGGGTAGGGCCGCCACCACGCCCAATGGTACCGCCACGACCGTGGAACAGGCGACACTCTATCTTGTACTGCTTCGTCAGTTTTACAACCTGTTGTTGAGCCTTGTACAGATGCCATGATGAGGATGCGATACCCCCATCCTTCGATGAATCAGAGTAGCCCAGCATCACCTCCTGGAGATTGCCTGATAGAGTGAGCAACTCTCTGTATGTCTGGTTTTTGAATAGTCTGCTCAGTACCGGTTTCAGTCTGTCAAGGTCATCAATGGTTTCAAATAGTGGGGTCACCTGGAGATGGCAGAAGCGTCCACCAATATCACGCCCAACCAACCCTGCCTGGCGGGCAAGCAATAGCACCTCTAGCAGATGGCTTGCCTCATGAGTCATGGAGATCACATAGTGGCCAAATGATTCATCACCAAGTTCCTCACGCATACGATAGATAACATCGAATATCTCTAGAGTCTCCAGGGTTTCTGTCTGCAGTAGATTTTTCTGTAGAGTGAAGGGCCGATCCTGCTCTATTGCCTTGGCAAGCAGCTCAATTCGTTCAGATTCATCAAGGCTGTTATAGTCGATGCCGGTTTCATTGCTGGTTAGCATATCTGCAATAGCATCGGTATGGCGTGTCGATTCCTGGCGTATATCAAGATGGAGAAGGTGGAAGCCAAAGGTCTCGACAAGCCTGATTAGATCCTGCAGGTCTCCTCTGGCAGTACGTAGATCTCCCTGATGTACCAGGGCATCGTATATCAACCCTAGATCTTGGCGGAACTCATCAATGGAGTCATAGCCAGGAATACGATTGTCCACGTTATTGCCGAAGATGCGGCGATTCAGGATCTCCAGATTTAGTGAGAGACGGTGTTGAATAACAAAGAGGCGACGCCGATATGGTTCATTATCAAAGCGCTCTATCTGGCCACAATCGATTGATTGGCAGAATTTTTCATCCCGGGAAACCTGGTCAATAAATGGCTGTGGCAGATCTGATAGCTTACTGGAGTGTGTGAGCACATGGATGAGTGAGTCAACACGACCTATATACTCCTCAAGAATGGTTTTTGCATAGATACGTACAGCGGTTTCAGTGGTTTGAGGCGTAACATATGGGTTGCCATCACGATCTCCACCAATCCATGAGCCAAAGCGGAGAAATGATGGCACCTCAACTCCCTCCATGGTAGGAGCGCCATCAAGATATATCTTGCGGATGTGTCGTTCCAGATTACGATAGAGTCTGGGGACGGACTTGAATAGAGATTTCTGGTAATAGTAGAGCCCCTGGTTGATCTCATCCTCTACAGTTGGTTTGCGTGTACGAATCTCGTCTGTATTCCAGAGTATCTGTATCTGTCCCTCCAGGTCACGAATAATCTCATCTTTTTCAGAGCGGCTCAGACGAGGGTCATCCAGCTTCTCTTCATACTCAAAAACCCGGCGCAGACCCTCCATGATTGTTCTGCGACGCGCCTCGGTGGGATGGGCTGTCATGACCGGCATGTAGGCCAGACTGTTTAACAGGGATTGCAGATCTTCTTTGTCAATTCCATCATCCACAAAACTGTGGAGGGTTGCATCAAATGATCCTCTCCACAACTGCTTGTCGGTAAGTAGTTGTTTGCGACGTTGCAGGTGCTGAAACTCCTCTTCAGTCTGGTTTATCAGGCTGAAGTAGATGCTGAATGCCCTGATAACATGGGTGAGCTGATCTGGGTCCAGCTGTTCTATCAGCTGCATCAGTCGGGCACGTTTTCGGCTATTCTCCTTTTTTCTGAGAGCTATAAAACCCTTTCTCAGCGTCTCTACAGCATCAAAAATATCCTCACCAGCCTGGTTTTTAAGCACATTGCCAAGGAGTGTGCCGAGCAGTTTTACTCTGCTACGGAGAATCTGGTCTCTGGGTTGGGTAAGTTTCTTCATCCCTTTCAGAATGACATATTCACCGGTAGAGTGCAATTAGCAGCTCATATAGTTCCTGAATGAACCAAGATCATGAACATTATCGAAGCCCATAGATTCCAGGTATGTTTTTGCCATACGGGTGCGGGCTCCGGTAACGCAATAGAGGACTATTGGACGCTCTTTATCGAGCATCTCCTCGGCCACCTGAATTGATTGCAGTGGGACATTTACCGCATCAGGAAGGCATCCTTGTGCGTACTCCATCGGACTGCGAACATCTACCAGTTGCCCATCCTCATCTTTTATCATCCGCTGCGCATCTTCGCAGCTTATGTTCTGTGAAAACATAATTGTTTCCTTTTTTATCCATTTGTCACCAGGATAACTATGCAAGCCATCTAAATTATGACCCCGTGATTATTGGGGTTCAAGACCGCTATTTTTGGTATAAGTGGCGGAATCTATTCTCTTTTTTGTGAATAGAATGTGGTGACTGTTGTTAAATTAATACTGCGCGCATTGTACCATATTCAACAAATCCCTTCAATGCTTATTCTGGGAATCTTTCTCCAACTTTCGATTTCTACGTAGAGCAATCATGATGCCAATAACAAGAGCCAGAGCCAATAATGCAAGTATTTTTCCCATAATATTAAAGAGTTACGATATTTTCCGGTGGAGGTACAATAGTTGGATCCTGAGGTGGATCAATATGAATTAGATCAGAATATGGCCCAAGCATGGTCATGGTTCCCTGAAAGCGGTCTGTTCCATCATAGCTGTAATCAAAGCTGTAGGTGCGGTAAAAACGGATACGGCCACTACTGTCTCTGCGTAGGCGAATGCGTCGGAGTGATACAGTCTGATCAAGGAGTTGTGCACCATAATTTTTACAGGTCAGGCGACAAACCGTAATGGCTCGTTCACGCGCACGCATGCTGTCCGACCAGAAGAAAATGGCGGAGAGGGGGATACCAACAAGCAAAAGGGTCTCAATCAGGTCTCGCATGGAATGACGACTTTACCATATTCGCAGGGCTGAATTTTGCAGAGCTACAGGAATAAAATGGTATGCTCCGGATCAATCTTTGGGATTCTTGAGCTGGTCTCCTTGCAGCAACGGGGGTACGCCTATATCCCGTATGCCACGCAATGAAGTGATCTATTAAATATGGACTAGTTTGGAATAATTGAGTAACCTAGCGAGTCATTCAATAACATAACACGTTTAAGGAAGAAAATATGAAGAGCAGAAATAGTCTACTGGTGGCATTGAGTGCAGTCACTGCAATAATAGTCTCAACAAATGTATCTGCGGATGCTGCCGGTGATTATGCCGCTGGATGTTTTGCCTGTCACAGCCCTGCAACTGCAGCCGCAGTAGGTGCTCCTGGTGTGGGTGACAAGACTGCCTGGGCACCACGTATTGCCAAAGGTATGGATGCACTCTATGCAACCGCAATCAATGGCTCTCCAACAAACCCACTGATGATGCCGCGTGGTGGAACAGGCCTGAGTGATGATGCACTGAAGGCTGTGGTTGACTACATGGTGGCACAGTCAAAATAAGAATAGTTTCTTCATAACCTCTCCAGATAAGATATATCTGGAGAGGTGGTATCCAGCCGTCATCACCCACCTGTACTTCTGTTGTTGGGAGTAGAGTAGTATGAATCCATTAAGCTTTTTTAGAGGTTCCCTGGCTACAGATCGCGAGCAACACGAAAACCGGTATCATCACTTTTTCTGCTTGGGAAGTCGCGCCAGCGGTTGGCGGAACGTACCTCGTGTGGAGGAAAGCTCCATGCCCCACCACGGATAACCCGTTTTCCACAGCCACCCTTGAGATATGGTGAGCCATCAATGGGGGCATCAGAATAGGTGTCAGACCAACAGTCAGCAACAATCTCGAATACATTACCGGCAGTATCATGCAGTCCAAACAGGTTTGGCCTGAAGCGCCCTACAGGTGCGGTACGCTCACCATCCCATATGCTGCCACAGCCATCACAATTGGACTCCGTGGTTGGCGCTTGATCACCCCACCAGAACACGGTTTCTGTCCCACCACGCGCGGCATACTCCCACTCAGCATCAGATGGAAGGCGATATGGCTGGCGTGTTTTGGTTGCAAGCCACTCGGTATAGGCAGTTGCATCGTTCCATGACACATTTACAACCGGTCGGTTACCACGTCCCCAGCCGCTATCATCTGGTTTATCATGACCGGTTACCTCGCAGAAGAGATCATACTCATCAAAAGTGACCTCATACTGACCTATGGCAAATGGCCTAAGGCGCATTGGTTGAAGAGGGAGCTCATCGTTATCACCATCCTTATTTCTTGAGCCTCTGGTAAAGTCTCCTCCACGCAAGGCGATCATCTCTGGAGCAGAAATATCCTGATATAGCAGATCATGAAACTGGGTTGCAGGGTTAAGTTGTTGACGATAATTAAACAGAGATGGCGCTCTGCCGTGATGGACATTAACTGCAAGCAGTGAGAGCTGTGATGAAGGGATATCAACCCTGTCTCCATAACGGGTCACAGCCTGTATTGAGGAGTTTCTAACTACCCCTTGTCGTATCTTGCCATTATTGTCGGTAATGTTAACTGATAGCTGATCCTCTATCTCCTCAAGATCGATTATATGGAGCTGCTGGATGGGGATTATGGAGAGCCCATCCTCTCCTGCAAGCAGAATTGATGAGGTTGAGATGGTTGCAGTGAAGCGGTCTCCATTGTCTGTACTGATTGAGTCAACAGGTATCGGTGGTGGGGAACGTACAGTTTTCCTGGAGAAGATAATCTCTGAAATGTCTGCCAGGTCCAGAGGGAGTGCAGGTTGATCAAATCGTAAAATAGTAAATTCGTCACTCTGTATTGTTCCGCTGAAACGCTCTCCAGGATGAGTTGTAATCTGGTCAGTACCACCTTTCTGGCCAGGGGTAAGTGATGCAACAAAAGAGTAGGGAATTGTGACCAGACCATAACTGGTCTCAATAGCGAAAGCCTCATGAGCAATAGTGCCATGGAAGATGTTGCCATTGTTCATGGTCACCACCTCGTATCCCTGGCGGCCGGACTCTGCCGTGCTGCTAATGATCAAGAGCAATCCAAATAATAGTCTGGCCATGTTGGTATGAATCCGTGCGAAAGTAATAGCGATATCACCCATGCAGCATGCTCAAGCACATCCCTGTGTCGCTCGACTGTGGTCGTCCAGGCCACAGACGGCTACTCGTGGGAGGTCGCTATTACTTTCGCACGGATTCATAATAAAAAAGCCCTCAGAAGTCTCCTTCTGAGGGCCTGTTTTCAGAACGTTAATCTGAGCTTATAGCTTCTTGCCGTCGCTAAATGCATCAGTAGTAATGTTCTCATACCAGCTCAGTGCATACGCTACTTCACGTTCGCGATGTGCTGGATTACGGTTTTTACCGCTTGGGGTAAGACCACCGGAGACCTTCATGACCTTCGAGTGATCTGCAGCCAACTGGTATACCGCTGCTACGGAGAACGCATCATTTGGTGCAACCACACTGTAGCAGGTGTTGGTGTAGGCCGGGATTGGAGCAGAGTTACCATTCAATGCTGCAACAATAGCCGCTGCCGTTACCTTCGCTTCAGATGCCGCCGCATAACCGGACTTTGGAAGCCCCTTGGCTGCACTGGAGTCACCAATGACGTGGATGTTTGCACGCTTCTTGGACTCAAAAGTCTGCAGATTTACAGGACACCAGTCACCATCAACCAGACCATTTACATGTGCAACATGGCCAGCCTTCTGGTCAGGAATAACGTTAAGAACGTCACCCTTAACCTCGTCAACCTCGGTGATAGCAGTGTTTGTAGCTGCATCAATCTCTTCCAGAGGAGTCATCTTTCTCCACTCAATGATAGAGCCATCATTGCTACCGTCTGCAGCTGGATCAAATCCATAATGGATATTCCATGCCTCACGGAACAGGCCAAACTTGGAGAACTTACCCTTTGGATCAAGGACAATAATCTTGGATTTTGGATTGTGAGTCTTGAGGTAGGAAGCGATCTGGCTGGTACGCTCGTAAGGTCCAGGAGGGCAACGGAATGGGTTGCGAGGTGCTGCAATTACAACAGTACCACCATCCTTCATGCCACGAATCTGCTCACCAAGAAGGTTCATCTGATGACCAGACTTGTATGCGTGAGTTACAGACTTGTTGGCAACCTCTTCACTGTGTCCATCAACAAACTTGAAGTCAACACCTGGAGATACCACGCAACGGTCAAAGCCGTAGCTTCCACCACCAGCAGTCTTCACGGCCTTGTCACCAATCTCGGTAACAGAGTCATGAACAACCTTGATACCCATTGCAGTAAGACCCTCATAGGTGTGACCAAGCTGATCCATGGTAACCATTCCGGTCAGGGTCAGGTTACTGGTAAAGCCGGTGTAATAGGTCTTGTTTGGCTCAATGATAGTCACATCAATGGATGCATCGGCACGCTTAATGTATTTTGCTGCAGTTGCGCCACCCAGACCACCACCAACAACCACAACACGACCGCGCGAATCAAGGTTGGTGTTTGCAAAAGATAGCCCAGAAGTGGCAATGGTTGCAGCACCAACTGCTCCACCAGAAACCTTCAGAAAATCTCTACGATTAAATTTACTCATTTTATTTGCTCCTCCTTAACGCTGACTGGCGTAGTAGTTGAGGATGGCTTCCATACCGGCAGCACCTTCCTTCTTGTTCAGCTTCTTGACCTTTTTCTTCATCTTCTCGGGCATAGAGCGATCTCCATTATCGAAGTCTTCCATGCTGTAGTGAAGGTAAGGTGTTAGCTGACCAGCAAGAATACCGGAGTCATCGTCGGCTAGAGATCCACCCTCTGAGTGACACTTCTCACAGTACTTGTCATGCAGTTTCATACCCTTGGCAGCCTTGGCCTTGTCAAAAGACTGATCTGCACGAGTCTGTGATTGCTCGGCGAAGTAGTTAGCCATTGCGCCGATCTCATCTTCGCTGTAGCCCTTGGCAATACGTCCCATAATGGTACTGACAGTATCACCCGACTTGTATGCATTCATCATATCTGTAATGTAGGTTGCAGACATTCCGCCAATGGATGGAATAGCTGGTCCAGAACTACCGCCATCAGTACCGTGACAACCGGCACAGGTATTGGATAGCATTGATGCATCAGCCCCTGTCATATTTCCGCCTGCAGATACAGACAGACTAATTGCGCAGCCACCAATGATGGCCATAGCAAGTTTAGTTGCTTTCATATCTCCTCCTAAAGTTAATTAGAGATTTTGTTAAAATTAATATTAATTTGCTCCAAGTCTCTCAACCCGGAGCAGAGCAATAATAATATAAAAAGAACTTCTTGTGCAAGCAAATAGAGGCAGATTAGAGTATCTGTATCTTCTTATATGCGTTTACTGAAACTGCATTCAGGGTGTGGCTGCAGCGTTTCAGTAAAATTATTTTTTTATGATTGTGCGAAGATATTCTGTTAGTTGATGATGGCGATTCATTTTTGAAATCAGTAACAGATCAAGCCCCTCATGATCACGCACATCTGTCTTTGCGCCTCGTTGAATCATTAGTTTTGCCAGCTCCATATTGCCACTGCCTACCGCTTCCATTAGTGGTGTCCACCCATCCTGGTCGGTGACATTTATATCTGCACCGTGGTTAAGTATGGTAAGTGCGCTATCAACCCCTCTTTTGGAGACAGCGTAGTGGAGAGCTGATGCGCCGTGATCATTAGTGACGGATGTTGATGCCCCGCGGTTGAGCAGGGCATTAATAATATCCATATTCCCGCTCTCGGCCGCCATCATCAATGCAGTTTTCCCATTTTTATCACGAATATCCATTCCCGCACTGGCGAGAAGAAGCATGTGTACAGTATTAATGTGCCCCTGTTTTGTCGCTATCATGAGAGCAGTCCGTCCATGGCGATCTGCGGTGTTAATGTTGCTGTTATATGCCATAAGCATGGAGATGACATCTGCATCTCCACTGCGGATTGCCACCATCAGGGCATCCATTCCATTACTGGTTTTGATGTGAGGGTCGGCACCTGACCTTAATAGTAGGGCTACCAGGGTGATACTTCCCTCATCTGCAGCAGCGGAGATGGCGGTATATCCACCTTTGGTCTGATCATTAATACGGGCGCCACTGTCAATAAGCAGTTTTGCAATTGAGATTTGACCATCCTCTGCAGCATAAATCAGCGGAGTATGGCCAAGCTCTCCTCTGCTGTTTACATTCGCGCCTCTGTCAATTAGTTGTTGAGTGGCCTCAAAATCACCATTGGCAGCTGCTCTGCGCAGGGCGTTATCCAGTGCCTCATCAGCGGATGCTGTAGTTGAGAGGAGCATGGAGAGTAGGGTTATTACGATTTTTTTCATTGTGCTGTTCCTATTCTTCATCTTCCTCTTCGTCTTCATTCTCCTCAGGCTCGTCGGGCTCTGTATGGGCAATTCCCTTATGGCAATCTATACAGGTCTGTCCCTTCTCTGTGGCGCGACCATGTTTCTTGCGAGCACTGCGGTCCTGTATATCAAGGTCCATGTTCTCGAAATCATGACAGTTTCTACATTCGCGAGAATCGGATGCCTTCATCTTGTCCCAGACACTGTTTGCCATCTTCCAGCGATATGCATTGAATTTCTCCAGGGCAGCCTCTCGACGCTCTTCCGCCTCCTCGCTCATGTCATCTTCGCTATAGACTTCCCCGTAATTTGGAATGCAGAGGTTGGACCCCTCCTTGATCGGGACAAACAGATCCGGACAATTTCCATTGTCATCTGCACTTACAAGTTGTGACTCATCCGGCTCAATAGTACCGAGCACCCAGTGGTATACATCCTTGGCTGCCATGATCTTGGCAAGGACCTTGGGGAAGAATTGCTGCGGTACGTGGCAGTCGGAACAGGTTGTCTGCACACCGGACTGGTTTTTGTAATGGACGGTCTCTTTGTACTCTTCAAGATTTACCTTCATTGAGTGACATGATGTACAGAATGCCATCTCGTTGGTTGCACCAAAGAATATGTTTACGCCCCCCAGGGCAACCATGCCTGCCACGAAAATCAGGAGTGGGACAAATAGTTTTTTCATCTTCACAAGTTTCCTTTAATAGTTTTTATAATATCTTGTTATTATTGCGCGTTTGTTAGAATCTTGATGAGTAATCAATGACTGCTTTTATATCTCTGTAGCTAAATTTTTGAATCTGTTTGACCATCTTCTTGTTGGCGTTTCTCCGTTTGCCATCCCTGATCCAGATAAACTGTCTTAACATGTATTCGTAGTGTTGATTGTTCAGTTTGGGATAAAAATTTTCCGGATCGCCCTCACCGTTGTCGCCATGGCATTGAGCGCAGTTGTCCTGATAAAGTTTTTTGCCATGCTCCAGGTCGTCTCCATGTCCGAGGTAGTTTTGCCTGTTAACAGGCAGGGTTGTGATGTATCCAGTGACATCTGCTATATCCTGAGCATTACCAATATATCTGTTCAGAGTAAATGGATACATGACCGGATTGTCGCGATTAAGCTGGCGAATATCGGTTAGTTGTTTGATCAGAACCGACTTGTGCTGGCCGGCCAGTTGTGGATATGTTCCCGGGACACGGTATTGACCAATTCCTGGAGCCATTCCCCAGCCCTGCGAGGTGTGGCATAGAGAGCAGGTATCATATATTTTTTTGCCGTTATCTATATCCGGTGTAAGCGTCATTGCCTCCTCGGCCTCACCTCCACGATCAAACCCATCCCACCCATGGGATAGTGGTGACAACATGGCAATAAACATGAAAGTGATCGGCTTTCTATGCATTACATCTCCTCCGAAACAACATCCTGGATAGATCATGGGATCAGCAAGATGTTTAATTTATATTTTATTACTCGCCCAATCATACTGGTTGGGTGAGTAGGCGCAACTATTTTTCTACACAACTAAGGAACATCTGAAAAAGATTAATGGGATGGGGGTTTGGGGAGAGGGCTCTACAGGTGTTATTACAACGCACTGAACCATAACCTTTCCCCCATAGGATAACTTGTGAGGGAGATCTGGTTGGTTTATCCACTCTCCCGATTGTTGATTAACTCCTCAACCACAGAGGGGTCAGCCAGGGTAGAGGTGTCTCCCAGATCTTCCAGCTCGTTAGCTGCAATCTTGCGTAGAATTCGGCGCATGATCTTGCCGGAACGTGTTTTTGGCAGCCCTGGGGCCCACTGGATAATGTTAACCTTGGCAATTGGTCCAATCTCCTTGCGTACAAGCGCCACCAACTCATCTTTTAGTGAGTCACTGCTTTCGGTTTCCTGCATCAGGGTGACAAAGGCGTATATTCCCTGTCCGGTAATTTCATGTGGGTATCCAACCACAGCAGCTTCGGCCACCTGTTCATGCAGTACGAGGGCTGATTCAATTTCTGCGGTTCCCAGACGGTGACCAGAGACATTGAGTACATCATCAACCCGACCGGTAATCCACCAGTATCCATCCTCATCACGGCGGGCACCATCACCACTGAAATAGTATCCGGGGAACTGGCTGAAATAGGTTTCGATAAAACGGTTATGGTCGCCATATAGGGTGCGCATCTGCCCTGGCCACGGAAATTTCATTGCCAGATTGCCTGAGGTTGCCCCTTCAAGCTCGTTACCCTCATCATCCAGCAGTACTGGCTGCACCCCAAAGAAGGGACGGCTTGCAGAGCCCGGTTTAAGTTGATGTGCCCCTGGCAGAGGGGTAATCATATGGCCACCGGTCTCGGTCTGCCACCAGGTATCAACAATTGGGCAGCGCCCATCACCAACCACATTGTAGTACCACTCCCAGGCCTCCGGATTAATCGGTTCGCCTACAGTCCCGAGCAGTCGCAGTGATTTTCTGGATGTGCTTCGCACCGGCTCATCACCAGCAGCCATTAGTGCACGAATTGCGGTGGGTGCAGTATAGAAGCTGGCTACACTGTGCTTGTCACAAACATCCCAGAAGCGGGAGACGGTGGGGTAGGTGGGGATGCCCTCAAACATCATGGTGGTGGCGCCATTAGCCAGGGGGCCATAGAGTATATATGTGTGTCCGGTTACCCATCCCACGTCGGCGGTGCACCAGTAGACTTCGCCATCCTTGTAGTCAAAGACCAGTTTGTGGGTAATGGCAGCATGGAGCATATAACCACCAGTTGTGTGTTGGACCCCTTTTGGTTTTCCGGTAGAGCCAGAGGTGTAGAGGATAAACATTGGATCCTCGGCATCCATCTCCTCAGGAGGGCACTTGGTAGGTGCATCCTCCATCGCTTCGTGGTACCAGATATCTCTCTCCGCATTCCACTCAACAGGCTCTCCGCCACGTCTTACCACAATAGAGGTATGGACATTGGGGCAGGCGGCCATGGCCTGGTCTGCATTCTGTTTAAGCGGAACCTTTTTGCCGCCACGAATGCTCTGGTCAGCGGTAATCACCACCCGGCAATCAGAGTCAAGGATGCGATCACGCAGTGCATCCGGAGAGAATCCGCCAAACACTACAGAGTGGATGGCACCAATACGGGTGCAGGCAAGCATTGCTACAGCAGCCTCTGGAACCATCGGCATATATATGGAGACTCGGTCTCCCTTTTCTACCCCACGTGCTTTGAGCACATTGGCAAATTGACTGACCTCGGAATGGAGTTCCCTGTAGGTTATCTTGCGATCCTCATTGGGGTCATCCCCCTCCCAGATAATTGCAATCTGATCACCACGATCCTTCAGGTGGCGATCAAGACAGTTGTATGAGGCGTTGAGTTTGCCACCCTTGAACCAGTTTATATGGACGTCATTACTATAATCCCAGTCAAGTGTGGTCTCCCACGGCTTGAACCAGGTGAGGTAGCTAGATGCCTGCTCTGCCCAGAACTCCTCAGGGTCAGCCACAGATTTTTGATACATCTCCTCGTACTGTTCAGCGGTGATGTTGGCCTGTGCCGCAAAATCACTATTAACCGGGTAAGTTTTTCCACTGCTCATATTGTTGACCTCCATGTTAAGCCTGAATTCTCTAGGTGCTCCCACCTGTTATACACCAACCTCTTGATTCATATAGTGATATTTTATTCTTCGGAAATCACAACAAGGATTATGCTCAGTCGAGAATTCGCTCTATGAATCAATATGTTGCACATTATACGCACGATCATCTGGAGGATTCAGGTTAAATTTGCTCTTCCAGGATGAAACTGTACATTCTAGCCATGATTGGTTTTTTAGGGTACTGCCAGAGCGAGATTTTGGGGTACAATACGCGGCTTTCAACCACGGAATCGAGAGTAGACATGGAAGTATCTGTAGAAACAACCCAAGGGCTAGAGCGCACAATTACAATTACTGTTCCTGCGGAGCGTGTTGACAAGGAGGTTGCGGATCGTCTCAACCGACTGAAAAATACGGCCAAACTGAATGGTTTTCGTCCTGGAAAAGTGCCAATGGCGGTAGTCAAGAAGCGTTTTGGGGAGTCAGTTCTCCACGAGGTTGCAGGAGAGGTGATTCAGGCCAGTTTTGGTGAGGCGGTCACCAAGGAGAATCTTACTCCGGCGGGAGCTCCAAAGATTGATCCGGAAGAGATAGCAGCGGGTAAGGACCTCACCTACAAGGCCACATTTGAGATCTATCCAGAGTTTGAGATCGCATCGTTTGCAGATATCAAGGTAGAGAAGCCTGTTGTTGAGATTGGTGATGATGACATGGACAAGATGATCGACAATCTGCGTAGCCAGCAACAGAGCTGGGGCGAGGTTGAGCGAGCAGCAGCCGATGGTGATCAGGTAGTGATAGATTTTGTTGGAACTGTTGATGGTGAGGAGTTTGACCGAGGCTCTGCTGAAGGGGTGCCGGTAACTCTGGGATCCGGTTCAATGATTGCAGGCTTTGAAGAGGGTATTGCCGGGATGAAGGCTGGTGAGGAGAAGAGTATTGATGTCACCTTCCCTGATGACTATGCGGCAGAGGATTTGGCTGGCAAACCAGCCCAGTTTGCGATCACGGTAAACAGTGTCTCCGAGGCGGTGCTTCCAGAGATAGATGATGAGTTTATTACCAAGTATGGCGTAACCGAGGGCGGGGTTGAGGCTTTCCGTACCCAGATTCGTGAAAACATGCAGCGCGAGTGTGATCAGGCAGTTAGCCAGGTGAACAAGAATCAGGTGATGGACGGGCTATATGAGACGCACGGCTTTGATATTCCAACCCCACTGATTGATGAAGAGGCTGCCCGTATGGCTGAAAACATGCAGCAGCAGATGCAGGGGCAGGAGGGAGTTCTGAGTCCTGACCTGTTCAAGGAGCAGGCAGAGCGTAGAGTCAAGCTGGGGCTGATTCTGGCTGAGATTACCCGTGAACATAATGTCCAGGTTGATCCAACCAAGGTGAAGAAGCATATTGAGACCATGGCTTCAGGTTATGAGGATCCACAGGAGGTTATTGAGTGGTATGAGAAGAATCCACAGCAGCTGGAGGGTGTGCAGAATCTGGCTCTGGAGGAGCAGATTGTGGATCTGGTGATGAATGATGCTACAGTGTCGGACGAGAGTATGGAGTTCGAGGAGCTGATGCAGAAGGCTAATGCCAATCGTACTGCTTAGGTATCGCATACAGGTAGCATTGAACCATTTAACCGAGGAAGAGATAAGAGTATGAGTTCACCAATAGAGAATATAGGCATGGTACCAATGGTGGTAGAGCAGTCCTCACGTGGGGAGAGGGCTTACGATATTTACTCCCGCCTACTCAAGGAGAGAGTCATCTTTCTGGTGGGCCCGGTTGAGGATCAGATGGCTAATCTGGTGGTTGCTCAGCTACTGTTTCTGGAGTCTGAGAATCCAGACAAGGAGATTCATCTCTATATCAACTCTCCTGGTGGTTCAGTTACAGCTGGTCTCTCTATTTACGACACCATGCAGTTTATCAAGCCAGACGTAAGTACCATGTGTATTGGTCAGGCTGCCAGTATGGGGGCACTGTTACTGGCTGGCGGGGCGGCAGAGAAACGTTTCTGTCTTCCACACTCCAGGATGATGATTCATCAGCCTCTTGGTGGTTTTCAGGGGCAGGCATCAGATATCGAGATTCATGCCAAAGAGATTCTCGATGTGCGTGAGAGGCTGAACAAGATCCTGGCTAACCATACGGGGCAGCCAATTGATCAGATTCGCAAGGATACAGACCGTGACAACTTTATGAGTAGTGATGAGTCGGTTGAGTATGGCCTGATAGACAAGGTGTTATCGAGCCGCAATTAATAACTGATAGAAACAGTTGGTTATTGTGTGGCTGCGTCTTGTATAATCTGGCCAATATAGTATAAAGAACCATCAAAAAACAGTAATTGACGAGTGATCTAGTTGCTCAAGGTACGGAAGGTGCAAATTTTATGAGTGAAAACGAGGAAGATGGCAAGCTTCTCTACTGCTCTTTCTGCGGAAAGAGTCAGACTGAGGTAAGAAAACTGATTGCGGGCCCATCGGTTTATGTCTGCGACGAGTGTGTAGAGCTCTGTAATGACATCATTCGAGAGGAGCAGGATGAGGATGAAGAGTCCTCTTCAGAATCGTTGTTGCCGACTCCGGAGAAGATCAGGGCAACACTTGATGACTATGTTATTGGTCAGAACCAGGCCAAAAAGACCCTCTCTGTTGCGGTCTATAACCACTACAAGCGCGTAGAGTCAGGTTATAAAAAGGATGATGTAGAGCTTGCCAAAAGTAACGTACTGTTGATTGGCCCTACAGGGTGTGGCAAGACTCTGCTTGCAGAGACTCTGGCCCGTACCCTTAATGTTCCGTTTACCATTGCAGATGCAACCACACTGACCGAGGCCGGTTATGTAGGTGAAGATGTAGAGAATATCATCCAGAAACTGCTGATGAAGTGTGATTACGATGTGGAGCGTGCCGAGAGTGGCATTATCTATGTTGACGAGATTGACAAGATCTCCCGCAAGGCAGACAACCCATCCATTACCCGTGATGTCTCTGGTGAAGGCGTACAGCAGGCACTGTTGAAGCTGGTTGAGGGTACAACAGCATCTGTGCCGCCACAGGGCGGAAGAAAGCATCCACAACAGGAGTTTTTGCAGGTAGATACCAGCAAGATTCTCTTTATCTGTGGCGGTGCCTTTGCCGGGCTGGACAAAATTATTCGTGACCGCTCCGAGAAAAGTGGTATCGGTTTTGCTGCCGAGATCAAGAGCAAGGATGATGAACGTTCTGTTGGTGAGGTGCTGGAGGATGTTGAGCCAGAGGATCTGATCAAGTACGGATTGATCCCGGAGTTTGTTGGCCGTCTTCCCGTAGAGGCAACTCTGAGAGAGCTGGATGAGGATGCGCTGGTCAAGATTCTGACAGAGCCGAAGAACGCCCTTACCAAACAGTATGGAAAACTCTTTGAGATGGAGGGGGCAGAGCTGGATATTCGCGAGGATGCCCTGCATGCTATTGCCAAAAAGGGGATCAAACGCAAGACTGGTGCTCGTGGCCTGCGCTCTATTCTTGAGCATGCGCTACTTGATACCATGTACCATCTCCCATCCCAGGAGGGTGTTGAGAAGGTGGTGGTGGATGCCACTGTTATCAATGATAAATCAGAGCCGCTGCTTATCTTTGAGGGGGGCGAGCAGGAAAAGCTGGCTGTCGCTGAGTAGTACCTAATACTCCATGGGAACAGAAGACAAGAGTGTAGCTCCAGTTGATCCTTTAATGCAGGAGTACTCACTGCTTCCACTGCGCGATGTTGTGGTATATCCACATATGGTGATCCCACTATTTGTTGGGCGTCCCCGTTCCATCGCGGCTCTGGAATCAGCGATGGCGGAAAATAAAAAAATTCTTCTGGTGGCACAAAAGAGTGCAACTGAGAATGAGCCATCCATAAGCGACCTGTTTAATGCAGGTACAGTTGCCACCATTCTCCAGCTACTGAAATTGCCTGATGGGACCGTCAAGGTTCTGGTGGAGGGTAAAAATCGTGCACTGATTCACCATATCGATGAGGATCATGGGTATATGCGTGCCCAGGTTTCAGTTCATCGTGGAGAGATTGTTGGTGGTGTTGAGGTTGATCTGTTATCCGGCTCCATTCAGAGTCAGTTCGAACACTATGTAAAAATGAACAAGAAGATTCCTCCAGAGGTTTTGACCTCACTGGCTGGAATTGATGATCCTGGCCGTCTCAGTGATACGGTGGCGGCGCATATGACGCTTAAAATCGATGAGAAACAGCAGCTGCTGGAGACCTTCGATGTGCAGGAGAGGATGGAAAATATTCTCTCCATCATGGAGGGTGAGCTCGATATTCTTGAGGTGGAGAAGAGGGTGCGGGGTAGGGTCAAGAAACAGATGGAGCGTAATCAGCGTGAGTTCTATCTGAATGAACAGATCAAGGCGATCCAGAAAGAGTTGGGTGAATCTGAGGATGGAACCAACGAGATGGATGAGTTGGAGGGAAAGATCAAGAAGGCCGAGCTGTCAGAGGAGGCCCAGGCAAAAGCTGACTCCGAGCTGAAGAAGCTGAAGATGATGTCTCCCATGTCTGCTGAGGCGGCAGTTGTCCGTACCTATCTTGAGACCTTGATAGGCGTTCCATGGAAGAAGAGCTCAAAAGTTCGTGGTGATCTGGCCCGTGCAGAGAAGATATTGAATGAAGACCACTACGGTCTGGAAGAGGTGAAGGAGAGAATTCTTGAGTACCTTGCAGTACAGAAGCGTGTAGGCAAGATCAAAGGGGCAATTCTCTGTCTGGTTGGTCCTCCAGGGGTTGGCAAGACCTCGTTAGGGCAATCAGTTGCCCGTGCTACCAGTCGTAAATTTGTACGGATGTCACTTGGTGGGGTTCGTGATGAGGCTGAGATTCGTGGGCACAGGCGAACCTATATAGGGTCAATGCCGGGTCGGATCATCCAGAATATGAGCAAGGCGGAGGTGAGAAACCCACTGTTTCTGCTGGATGAAATAGACAAGATGGCAATGGATTTTCGTGGTGATCCGGCATCGGCTCTGCTCGAAGTGCTTGACCCCGAGCAGAATAGCACCTTTGGCGATCACTACCTTGAGGTGGACTATGATCTCTCTGATGTGATGTTTGTGGCAACCGCCAATAGTATGAATATACCCGGCCCTCTGCGTGATCGCATGGAGGTGATCAGAATTCCTGGCTATACCGAGGAGGAGAAGCTCAATATTGCGCGCCAGTACCTGATTCCAAAGCAGATGAAGGATAACGGTCTCAAGGCCAAAGAGGTGACCATAAGTGTTGGTGCAGTCCGTCAGATGGTACGACACTACACCAGAGAGGCTGGGGTCAGAAATCTTGAGCGTGAGATATCCAAGGTATTACGCAAAGTGGTCAAAGAGCTGGTTCTCAAGGAGCAGAAGGGCAAGGTATCTGTCTCTATCCGTAACCTTGAGCACTATCTTGGGGTCAAAAAATTCCGTTTTGGACTGGCCGAGAAGAATGATCAGATTGGCCAGGTTACTGGCCTTGCATGGACCGAGGTTGGTGGAGAGTTGTTGACCATAGAAGGGGCTGTAATGTCTGGAAAAGGCAAATTCTCGGTGACCGGTCAGCTCGGTGATGTCATGAAAGAGTCCATTCAGGCTGCGATGACGGTGGTGCGTAGCCGCTCCTCCGCATTGGGAATCAAATCATCCTATTACGAGAAAAGTGATATCCATATCCATGTGCCGGAAGGGGCTATTCCCAAGGATGGGCCAAGTGCGGGGATAGGGATGTGTACAGCACTGGTTTCCGTGCTTACCGGTATTCCGGTTCGTGCAGATGTAGCAATGACAGGTGAGATTACCCTGCGTGGAGAAGTGTTGCCTATTGGTGGGTTGAAAGAGAAGATGCTGGCGGCTCATCGTGGTGGAATCACTACCGTACTGATACCTGAAGAGAACAGAAAGGATCTCAAGGAGATTCCGGAAAACATCCTCACTGACATTGAGGTAAAACCGGTCAGATGGATTGATGAGGTGTTGGAGATTGCGTTGCAGTTTTCACCGCAACCACTGGACGAAAAAGAGCAGCAGGACGAGAAAATAGAGGAGTCCGGTAGCGGTGCGGAAAACAGCCATGAGTCATCTGTTAGACAGACTCACTAAAGGCAAAAAAACAGTATAAAAGTGATATTTAAGCTAGTAATGAGTCATGGTATATCGTAGACTAGCGCGCGCTATCTGAAGACAGATAGGGTGCTTAGCTCAGCTGGGAGAGCATCGCCCTTACAAGGCGAGGGTCGCAGGTTCGATCCCTGCAGCACCCACCAAATAATGTGTTGTAAAAATTGTGGAGCGGTAGTTCAGTTGGTTAGAATACCGGCCTGTCACGCC
>NZ_CEYDPX010000004.1:71506-82654 GCF_982804495.1 Candidatus Thiopontia autotrophica
GTCACGCCGGGGGTCGCGGGTTCGAGTCCCGTCCGCTCCGCCATATACCAAGGGCGTGCCTGATCTCAGGTGCGCCCTTTTTTTATCTATTTTTTGAGTTTTGTTGAGGAAGGAAACAGACCATGTTGCAGAGTATTCACGATCAGGCACAGAGTTGGGTTGCATGGGTTATCGTCGGGTTGCTGATTATTCCATTTGCACTGTGGGGCATTAACTCCTATTTTGATGGGGGTTCAGGTGCGGTTGTTGCAGAGGTAAATGGGACAGAGATAAGTCTAAATGAGTATCAACGTTCGCTACAGCAGCAGCGTCAGAGAATGCGCCAGTTGATGGGGGCAGATTATCGCCCGGAGATGTTGGAAGATCCACGTATGCGTCGTGCGGTACTGGATGCGATGATCGAAAACGATCTATTGAATCAGGCAGTAGATGGTGATGGCTTCCGCATTGGTGATGAGTTGCTCTACTGGCAGCTGCAGCGTACCGAGGCCTTTCGTGGAAATGATGATAAATTCAGTCAGGATATCTACAAACAGGTTCTCTCCTCACAGGGCATGAGCCAGCCATTTTTTGAGAGCAGAATACGCTCTGACCTGATGCAGTCTCAGCTTCTTACCGGTTTTCGTCAGGCCTCTTTTGTAACAGAGAGTGAGCTGCGTGAGGCTGTGCGTCTACAAGAACAGAAACGTTCACTACGTCTGCTTACTATTCCTGCATCAGTTGACAGGATTGAGAGCAAGGATGTTGGAGATGATGAGATTGCTGCGCAGTACGAGATAAACTCGGTTGCTTATGAGATTCCTGAACAGGTTAGTCTTGATTACATTTCACTGTCGGTGGCAGATCTTGCCGGGGATGTTCCGGTTGAGGTAGATGCACTACAGAAGCTATATGAGCAGCGCAAGGAGAGCCTGCTTGCAGATGAGGAGCGTCATGCACGACATATTCTGATTGAGCTGGCGGAGGGGGCTGATGAGGAGGCCACTGCAGCGGCTCAGGCTCGTTTGAATGAGGTGCAGGCCAAATTGGCTGCGGGAGACTCTTTCGAGGCCCTGGCAGAACACTATTCTGATGATCCCGGATCCGCAGCTGCTGGGGGTGATCTGGACTTCTTCCCTCGTGGCATGATGGTTCCAGAATTTGATGATGCGGTATTCTCCATGCAGGTGGGGGAGGTGTCTGAGCCGGTTCGTACTCCGTTTGGTTTTCATCTGATTCGTCTGGATGAGATTCAGGCGGAAGAGATTCGTACGTTTGAGGATGTTCGCGGAGAACTCAGTGCAGAGCTAAAACGCCAGACTGCTGAGGACCTCTTCTTTGAGTATGCAGAGACTATTGCCAATCTGGCTTATGAGCAGCCTGATTCACTGGATGGGGCAGCAGAGGCCGCAGGCCTGGTAGTCAGGCAGAGTGAGCTATTCAATCGCCAGGGGGCGACTAATGGAGTTGCCACAAACCCTGGAGTAATCAAGGCAGCATTCTCAGATATGGTTTTGGTAGATGGCAAGAATAGTGATCCGATAGAGCTGTCAGAGGACCATATGGTTGTTGTCAGAGTGCGTGAACACCGTCCAGCAACAAGAAAACCGCTAGAGAGGGTGCGTGCAGAGGTGGTTGATGCAATTCTTGCCCAGCGCGCAAGGGCTACTGCAAAGAACAGTGGAATGGAGCTTCTGGACAAGATTCAGAGTGGTGCTGTTGGCACAGACGCAGCTGCAGAGAGTGTGGCTCTGCAGTGGAGCGGGGTTGAACAGATCAACAGGAGTGATAAAACCATATCCTCAGAGGTTGTAGCACGAGCATTTCAGGTGAATCTGCTTAAGGGGCAGAAAGCGTATGCTGGCACCGAGTTGCGTGGAGGTGGTTATGCGTTGATTGAACTGCTGGCAGTTGAGGATGGTAGTTTTGAGGCCATGGGTGACAAACAGGTAGAGGTTATGCGTCGTGAGCTTGCAGACCGTAATGTGAAAAGTCACTATCAGAGCTATGTTGCCAGCCTGCGTAACCAGGCAGATATTAAGGTCTACGAGGATCAGTTAAACTAGAAAAACCCCTCCTAATCCTCTTTCCTGACTCCGTAGGTTGCCATTCCGGTGGTGTTGTAACCACCATCGACATAGGTGATCTCGCCGGTCATTCCGGAAGCCAGATCAGAGCAGAGGAAGGCGCCAACATTGCCAATCTCGTCAATTGTCACATTGCGGCGTAGTGGCGAGTTTTTCTCCGAGTAGTCGAGTAGCAGATTGAAGTCACCAATCCCCTTGGCCGCCAAGGTCTTGACTGGTCCTGCAGAGAGGCCATTAACGCGAATTCCATCAGGCCCAAGGTCGGCAGCCATTGCTCGTACAGCGGCCTCCAGACTGGCCTTGGCCAGCCCCATGACGTTGTAGTGGGGAATGGAGCGTATTGCACCCAGGTAACTTAGGGTCAACATTGAGCCCTTGCGCCCCTCCATCATCGGCAGGGCCTCACGGCCCAGTGCGGCAAAACTATAAGAGCTGATATCGTGGGCAACCTTGGAGCCCTCACGAGTTACCGAGTCGATAAAACGGCCATCAAGCTCCCCTTTTGGTGAGAAAGCTACTGAGTGCACCAGGCAGTCCAGTCCGTCCCAATGGGTAGCAAGAGTCTCAAATGTCTTCCTGATCTGGTCATCGCTGGAGACATCACAGGGGATGGTAATATCACTGCCAAGCTCGGCAGCAAATTTTTCAGCTCGGCCCTGCAGTTTATCACCCTGATAGGTGAGGGCAATTTCGGCCCCCTCACGGTGCATCGCCTTGGCAATACCCCAGGCAATAGAACGGTTACTGGCTACACCAACAACCAGCACTTTTTTACCTTGCATAAATCCCATTACAAATCCTCGTATACTGTCCAATCGTTCGGTTTTTATTCTGGTATTATCCAGTCTTTCAACAGAGCTTGTAGTAATCCAATTTTACACAGACATAGTGAGAAGTAACAGGATAAAAAGATGGGAATTGTCTGTTGCCCTGTGCGGCTGGCTACTATCTTCTGCCCTCCAGGCTAACTGGAATAATCCGTACCCTCAAGATGGGCTGGAGGAGCAGGTGCTCTACTCGTCATTCTCGGGGCGCCCCAAGCATCTGGATCCGGCACGTTCCTATAGCTCCAATGAGTACACCTTTATTGGGCAGATATATGAGCCTCCACTGCAGTATCACTATCTGAAGAGACCCTATCAACTGGAGCCACTAACCGCCTCCAGAATGCCGCAGGTCACCTATCTGGACAAGGATGGGAATGAGCTTCCAGGAGATGTTGAGGTGGAAGAGATTGCCTACTCTCTATACGAGATCTCGATAAGAGATGGGGTCAGCTATCAGCCACATCCAGCTTTTGCAAAAGATGAGCATGGTGGAGTGCGTTATGGTGATCTGACCGAGGACGAGCTGGCTGGAATCGAGAAGATGTCTGATTTCGCAGAGAGTGATTCCCGGCTGCTGACAGCAGCAGATTATGTCTATCAGATAAAACGGCTGGCCCATCCATCGCTCCACTCTCCGATTTTTGGTCTGATGAGAGAGCATATTGTCGGTCTTGGTGATCTGCGAGATGCTCTGAAGGAGACCAGAGACAACAACCCGGAAGAGTGGCTGGATCTGAGAGAATTTTCCCTGGAGGGGGTTGAGGTGGTGGATTCACAAACTTACCGGATCAAGGTGAATGGAAAATACCCCCAGTTTCTCTACTGGATGGCGATGCCATTTTTTGCCCCCATGCCGTGGGAGGCAGACCGTTTTTACTCTAATCCACTGCTTCATGAGAAAAATATAACTCTCGACTGGTACCCTGTGGGAACAGGCCCATTTATGCTGACGGTAAACAACCCAAATCGCAAGATGGTTTTGGAGCGTAATCCAAATTACCACTCCGACTATTACCCCGTTGAGGGTGAGCCTGGTGACCATGAGAGTGATCTGCTGGTTGATGCAGGAAAACAGATCCCGTTTCTTGACAGAATTGAGTTTAGTCTGGAAAAAGAGACCATTCCCTACTGGAACAAGTTTCTGCAGGGTTACTATGATTCATCCGGGATCAGCTCGGACAGTTTTGATCAGGCAGTACAGTTCTCTTCAGCTGGTGAGGCAGAGTTGAGTGGTGAGATGGAGCAACAGGGCATGCGTCTGCAGACATCTGTATCTACCTCAATCTACTATATGGGATTCAATATGGTGGATTCGGTTATTGGTGGGGATAGTGAACAGGCCAGAAAGCTGCGTCAGGCAATCTCAATAGCTGTGGATTACGAGGAGTACATCTCAATTTTTGCAAATGGGCGAGGTATTCCTGCCCAAGGGCCACTGCCAGCCGGGATTTTTGGCCATCAAGAGGGGAGAAGCGGGGTTAATCAGACAGTCTACAGTTGGAGTGGTGGCAAGCCAAAACGGCGTTCGCTGGATGAGGCTAAACAGTTGTTGGCCGAGGCCGGTTATCCAAAAGGACGTGACCAGGAGAGCGGCAAGCCATTAACCCTCTATTTTGATGTAACTGCCAGCGGCCCGGATGACAAGGCACGCATGGACTGGTATCGAAAGCAGTTTGAGAAGATAGATCTACAGTTGGTGGTTCGTAATACCGACTACAACCGTTTTCAGGACAAGATTCGTACTGGTAGCGCCCAGATCTATCTATGGGGATGGAATGCAGACTACCCTGACCCCGAGAACTTTCTGTTTCTCCTCTATGGACCAAATGCCAAAATTGGCAAGGGTGGAGAGAATGCATCCAACTATGATAACCCCGAGTTCAATCTCCTCTTTGAACAGATGAAGAATATGGAGAACAGTCCTCAGCGGCAGCAGATAATCAAAAGGATGGTCTCCCTGCTGCAGCATGATGCACCATGGGTATGGGGTTTTCACCCCAAGAATTTTGGTCTCTACCACCGCTGGTATCAAAATACCAAGCCAAATCTTATGGCTAACAACACCCTGAAATATGTGCGTGTTGATCAGGGCGAGCGTGCCAGGCTGCGTGACGAGTGGAACCGCCCAGTGCTCTGGCCTCTGTGGGGAGGAGGGTTATTGCTGTTGATTATGGTGGTGCCGGCATGGTTGGGTGTGCGCCGCAAAGAGAACTCATCACTGAGAACAGTGGAGCATGTTGGTTCTACAGAGGCGGGGCGTTTGGAGGTTATTGAATGAGCACGGTAAAGATATGTTGAACTACATTCTGCGTCGCATTCTCTACGCCTTCCCGATTCTGGTTGGAGTCAACCTGCTTACCTTCTTCCTCTTCTTTGTGGTCAACACCCCTGATGACATGGCACGTATGCATCTGGGGATGAAGCACGTAACCGAGGAGGCGATAGAGAACTGGAAACAGGAGAGGGGGTATGACCGTCCACTACTCTGGAACGAGGCGGCGTCCGGTAGTGAAAAGATGACCGATACCCTGATTGTCTCCGAGTCCGTCAAACTCTTCCGTTTTGATTTTGGGGTGGCTGATGATGGACGCAATATTGGAGGAGACATCAGACAGCGAATGGGGCCAAGTCTGGCAATAGCTGTGCCCATCTTCATGATCGGGCTCTTCACTAATATCACCTTTGCCATGTTGATGGTCTTTTTCCGTGCCACCTACCTTGATCTCTCGGGAGTGGTGCTGACGGTAGTATTGATGTCTATCTCTGGTCTTTTCTACATTATTGGTGGGCAGTTTGTGGTTGGTAAACTGATGCATCTGGTTCCGATATCCGGTTATGAGGGGGGGCTGGATGCGTTTCGATTTGTGATCCTGCCGGTGGCGATAGGGGTGATCTCGGGCATCGGCTCAGGGACCCGCTGGTATCGCACCATCTTTCTTGAGGAGATGGGAAAAGATTATGTTCGTACTGCCCGTGCCAAGGGGTTGCCAGAGTCCAGGGTGCTGTTTCACCATGTGCTGAGAAATGCGATGATCCCTATCCTTACCGGTGCGGTGGTTGTGTTGCCTCTGCTCTTTATGGGAAGCCTGATTACGGAGTCATTTTTTGGAATTCCCGGGCTTGGTAGCTACACCATCGAGGCTATCAATGCCCAGGACTTTGCCATTGTCCGTGCGATGGTTTTCCTCGGGGCCGTGCTCTACATCATCGGGCTGCTACTGACAGATCTCTCCTATACCCTGGTTGATCCACGGGTGAGGCTGTCGTAATGGCTGAGATATACGCCTGGATTGGGGGCAAGCCACTTTTCCTCTGGACAGACATGTTGATCTGGCTACTGGTTGCAGTCATTTTTTTTGGAGTCTCACACACCCGTAAACACCCACATCTGCTGGAGCCGTGGCATCGGGTGGCAAAAAGCCGACTGGCCATGGGGTCACTTGTGGTGTTACTGGTGTATGTAGTGATAGGGTTAATGGATTCCATTCACTATCGTCCAGCTATGGAACAGGGTGAGCAGGGAGAGGAGGTTCACTATGCGGTTGAGGCCAGAACCTTGCTGGACTGGACGGTTGGTGGGTTGCGAGAAAATAGTGAAAAGAGCTACTCGGCACCCATGGCAACACATCTCTATGTGCGAGAGATGGTGGAGGCTCCAGATGGCGCAGTAAATCGTGACTTCCCGCGACTGAAATCTGGTGGCGCCCATCTGCAAGATCCCCAGCAGCGCGGCGCTGACCTTCTTGATAATCTTATGTTGGGCACTGTCAAGGGGGTGCTGCTCTGGATTGGAATTGCTCTTTTATTGGCGCTGTTGATCAGCAGGAAACGGGGTGACCGGTCCTCTCTGCGCTGGATGGCGGATGTCACCAGAGGAGATACAGCGACCCCATGGAAAACAGTTCTGTTGATCACAGCCATAGTCTCAATACTGGTGATGCTCTCCATTCAGATCGGGGTTAAGTACCATATACTTGGAACCGACAAAGTGGGGCAGGATGTCTTTTACCAGGCAGTAAAGAGTATACGTACAGGGCTGGTGATTGGAACTCTGACCACCCTTATCATGCTTCCATTTGCGATTCTGTTGGGGATCATGGCCGGCTTCTTCCGGGGCTGGATAGATGATGCGATTCAGTACATCTACACCACGCTAAACTCTATTCCAGGGGTGCTGCTGATTGCCGCAGCCATCCTGATGATTCAGGTCTATATAGACAATAATGCCGCACTTTTTGAGACCACCGAGGAGCGTGCCGATCTGAGACTGCTCTTCCTCTGCATTATCCTCGGGGTTACCAGCTGGACCGGCCTCTGCCGACTGCTACGCGGAGAGACTCTCAAGCTGCGCGAGATGGACTACATCACGGCTGCCCATGCATTTGGGGTGAAGAATCTGCGTATCATCACCCGTCATATCCTCCCCAACGTGATGCATGTAGTGCTGATCTCGGTAGTGCTTGATTTCAGTGGTCTGGTATTGGCCGAGGCTGTGCTCTCCTATGTGGGGGTCGGAGTTGATCCCACCATGTATAGCTGGGGTAACATGATCAATGGGGCTCGCCTCGAGATGGCAAGAGAACCGGTGGTCTGGTGGACGCTGCTGGCATCGTTCCTCTTCATGTTCACTCTGGTGTTAGCGGCAAATCTCTTCTCCGATGTGGTACGAGAGGCATTTGATCCTCGTCTGCAGAGAGGAGAGAGATGAGTCTCAAGGTATCCAACCTTCAGGTCTGGTTCTATACACGGCATGGAGCTGCTCGGGCTGTAGACGGGGTGTCGCTGGAGATCAACAATGGGGAGACCTTTGCCCTGCTGGGCGAGTCCGGATGTGGCAAATCAATTACTGCTCTCTCAATAATGCAGCTGCTTCCAGAGGCTCCACTGGCACGACTGCGTGGCGATATATTGCTGGATGGAGAGAATCTGCTTGATCTGCCAGAGCGCAAGATGCGCAAGGTTCGTGGCAGACGTATTGCGATGATATTTCAGGAGCCGATGACCTCTCTCAATCCGGTACTGAGTGTAGGCGACCAGGTGGGCGAGGTACTACAGCACCACTTTGGGGTAAAGGGGGCGGAGCAACGCAGGCGGGTAATTGAGCTGTTAGAGGATGTCGGCTTGCCGGATCCGGCACAACGGATTGATATCTATCCCCATCAACTCTCCGGTGGGATGAAACAGCGGGTGATGATTGCCATAGCACTTGCGGCGGAGCCTGATATCCTGATTGCCGATGAGCCCACAACCGCACTGGATGTAACTATTCAGGCACAGATTCTGAAGCTGTTGCGGCGCCTGCAGAGAGAGCGGGGGATGGCGATCCTGCTTATTACTCACGACCTTGGGGTTGTGGCAGAGATGGCTGACCGGGTTGCGGTGATGTATGCCGGTCAGCTTATAGAGCAGGCACCACGCGCCCCATTTTTTGCGCATCCCAGCCATCCATATACCCGTAGACTGTTTGCTGCGATCCCGGATAGCCGCAAACGCAGTCAGCCACTCTCCATGTTGCACGGCACCGTACCGGTATTGACCCAGGAGTTTCGTGGATGCCGTTTTCACAACCGTTGTGACCGTGGTTGGGAGCTCTGTACCGAGAGCTCTCCAAAATGGTTTCCAACCAGCAAGGGGCAGGCGGTACGCTGTCACCTGTTTGATCCAAAGCTGGAGCTGGCGGATCAACGAGATAGTGGTGAGCAGACCGCTGCCGACTCATACCATTCAGCGGAGAGCAGCGATGACGGTTCTGCGCTGCTAAAGGTAGAGGGGCTGAAGGTTCACTTTCCGGTAAAAAAAGGTCTCTTTCACAAGACAGTTGGCTATGTAAAGGCGGTCGATGGGGTGGATCTCTCAATTGGCGCTGGCAGGACTGTAGCGCTGGTTGGGGAGTCTGGCTGTGGCAAGACCACGGTAGGAAAATCAATTCTGCGACTTCTTGATACAACTGCTGGATCCATAATTTTTGACCGGGTTGATCTTGGGGCGTTAGAGGGTGATGAGCTGAGAAAAATCCGTTCCGATTTTCAGATGATTTTCCAGGATCCATACGCATCAATGAATCCACGCATGATGGTGGCAGATATTATTGGTGAGGGGATGGATTCTCTGTTGGAGGAGAGTGGCAAAAAAAGGGTGAGTGAGCTGCTGGAGGAGGTTGGCCTTACTGCAGAGATGGCTGGACGCTATCCACACGAATTCTCTGGTGGACAGCGTCAGCGGATCGCCATTGCGCGAGCACTTGCAGTAAATCCCCGGCTGCTGGTCTGTGATGAGCCAACCAGTGCACTGGATGTCTCGGTGCAGGCACAGATTCTGAATCTGTTGCGCAGACTCCAGCAACAACAGGGTATCTCCTATCTCTTCATTACCCATAACCTCTCTGTTGTCTCCTGGTTTGCCCAGGAGGTTGCGGTGATGTATCTCGGCAAGATAGTGGAATATGGAACAGTGGAGGAGGTGATGACAAAACCACTCCATCCATACACCCAGGCACTGTTGTCGGCTGTCCCGGTAATCAACCAGGAGAGTGGGCGTGAGGTTATTCAGTTAGAGGGGGATCAGGCCTCCCCAACCAACCCTCCATCCGGGTGCCCATTCCATCCGCGCTGCCCACAGGCGCTAGAGCGCTGCAGCAGCGAGGTCCCTGTTCATAGAGAGGTTGGTGATGGCCATCGAGTCTCCTGTCTGCTGGTTGATGTGACTGCTTAAGCAGACACCCTGGATCCTGCAACCCCACCCTTCATTTTCAGCATCCCCTTGTAGATCATCGGAAACTCCTCAACCACGGACTGCTGCACACAGTCGCGTTGCAGCAACTGATCCCGCCATGCGCACACCTTGGGAAGGTTTTCACAGGTGTGGATCGAGGCCAGCTTCTCCAGTAGATTCAGGCGCATAAATAGTGGGGCAAATGCCGCGTCAACAAGAGAAAACTGCTCCCCATTAAAGAACGGGCTACTCTCAAGAACCTCCTCAAGTTTGGCCAGACGCCCCCTCATGGTCTCGACAGCATCATCAAACTCCTCTGTGTCTGCTGAGGTATTAAGGGTGAATAGAACCTCAAGACATGATGATGCATACTCAATCCAGCTCCGGTTTCTGGCCCGCTGAAAGGCATCTTCGGGATGCAGAGACCCTGCGGTGGTCTCATCGATAAATTCGCTTATCACTGCAGACTCAAACAGCACCTCACCATCCACCTTCAACAACGGTACCTTTCCCAAAGGGGAGATCTGCAGGAACCACTCAGGTGGATCGGCAAGATCAATATAGGTGATTCTGTACGGAACCTGCTTCTCTTTCAGGGCGATAACTGCACGCTGAACATAGGGGCAGAGCTTGAAACTGACCAATTCGAGATCCATATTTGGTATCCTCCTCCGGTAATGTTTATAGGGAATATCTTTTCAGGAATTGTAAATGAGTAGGGCTCGATTGTCTGCGCCATTCTTGCTGGTTGTAGCGCTTGCGATAGTGCTTGTCGGCTGCATTCCCGGGCAGACGCGCTATCAGGATATTGGAAGTGGGGGCGGGGAGTTTAGTGTCAAGATGTTGGCAAAGTCGGACATGAGCAGGGTTGCCGAGCTGGGGCAGCGAGAGGTATTGAAGTCGCTGCGAAAGATGATGGTCCATCTCTACAATGCAAACCCAAGGCAGCTCAATCGGGGACGCTCCCAAGAGCAGACTAAATATACAGTTCAGAGCAGCGTAAAACGGATATTTGGCCAGCAGATGCGCTGGAACTTTCCCGAATTTGGTGGGGTGAAGGGCAACCAGATACTTCACCTGACCTTCGACAAGGACTACAAGGGAGACAGGGTGCTCGCCCTTACCTCTGCCCTGGTCTCCATGACCATGCGCTCCTACAATGGAACTACCCAGCTCTATATGCTGGATCAGCTTGATCCTCAAAAGATCTACAACAGTGCCCGCAATTTTGAGGTTGCCCTGAAAATGGTGGATATCTACCCCTATCTAAAGCAGAGCGGCAGTCAACATATAACCACCATGATAGGGCGAGCAACAGCAAATCAGGATCTGATAGCGATCCTGGTTGCAGACCACCTTAATCGACAGTTAACAGGCGTTGCCCAGTCTGTGGTAACAACTCTGCTACTCCCCATATAGGAAAGGGGGTCAGGTCTGCGTTTTTACTGTTATTTGATGCTATCGCCAAATAACAGTAAAAACGCAGACCTGACCCCCATTTGAGTTTCATTCAGCTTGATTGGATGGTGGAAAAGGGGTATAAT
>NZ_CEYDPX010000005.1:0-51531 GCF_982804495.1 Candidatus Thiopontia autotrophica
CTATAAAATATGCTGGTTAGGGCTCTATTTTTTCATGGCTTCCATCACAATATGGGGCTGTTTTTGTCTCTCCACAGCCACAAAGTGCCACATCACTATCTTTGGTGATCTCAAATTCGACAGGTGTGAAACCACCGGCAATCTTCTCGTGTGAACCGTCACAATAAGGAGGTGTTTTTGTATGTCCACAACTACACCAATAGTAGGTGCCAGGTTTTAGAGCCGCCTGACACGGTTTGTTGGTTCTGTTCCCCATAACTGAACTCCTTTTTTATCCATGGTTGATACAGCAAGGTTATCACAATTCAGGCAGTTTTCAGGGTGATCAATACCGATTAACGGGATATACAAGACAATATCCGGCCGGCCTGGAGATGTGGCTTGACAGGGTGCGGGGGGGGGGGTAGCATCTTGGTAGCTCAAGGAACATAGATACTTCTCATGAGTTTGAGTGTAGCCAGCAACCCACCTCCTCCTCGGTGTTGCTGGCTTTTTTATGGCCATGAGGATCGTGGTCGTGTACTGCAGTTTTTGAAGTAGCTCACCTTTTTCATAAATTAGGTGTCTGTCTCTCCGCTCTCGTAGCGCAGACCGAGGAGGAGGTGGCTGGCTAGTCATCAACCGAAGAGACAGACAAAACTTTCATAAAAAAGCCACAGATCACCTGAGTGTCTGTGGCAATAGCTATAACCACCAAAGGAGGAGTATGTAGGTTATAGATAGATTGGAGTGTCTCTAGTCACTCGACAATCTGTGTACTATATTAGCTAATTCTTATTAAGTTGTCAACCGAAAGTTTGCAAAAAGCGGAAAATATCAATTATTCGTTATCGGTTATCCAGGAATCAAGACGTTGTCCCGTCACTCCGTTGCTGTCTGGACCCATCAGGTATAGATAGGCTCCCATTAGCTCCTCTGGTTTTGGGTTATTGTTTGGGTTCTCACCGGGAAATGCCTTGGCCCTCATTACGGTTCTGGCAACTCCGGGATCAATGGTGTTTACTCTGATCTCGTCCTGTTCCAGCTCATCAGCAAGGATCTGACTCATCCCCTCGTTGGCAAATTTTGATGCTGCGTATGCTCCCCAATATGCGCGACCAGTTTTTCCCACCCCGGAGCTGGTGAATATTATGGATGCATCATTGGACTCTCTGAGTAGCGGTAATGAGTGTTTGGTCAGAAGAAATTCTGCCGTAACATTAACCTGAAATACTCTCTCCCACTGTTTGAGGGTGAAGTGTTCGATAGGGCTGAGGTCACCAAGGTGGGCAGCGTTATGGAGTAGTCCATCAAGTTTGCCAATCTCCTGGCCAATACCTCTGGCAAGTCCTTTGAAGTCGTCCTCTGTGGCCTGGGCAAAGTCAATCTGAAAGATGTATGGCTGTGGGTCTCCCGCCGATACAATGGCGTCATAGGTATCTTCCAGGCGAAACAGGGTGCGTCCTACAAGCAGGACAGTTGCACCATGGGCGGCAAACGTTTCTGCAGCAGCGCGACCAATACCATCTCCTGCTCCGGTAACAAGAATGGTGCGGCCATCCAGCAGGTCAGGTTTTGGGGTGTAGTTCTTGTCCATAATGGCGCGTTATTCTACCTGATTCCCTGTTTGCTCCTCGGGATTCTTCTGCTCCTCTTCAAGAAGTTTTGGTGATCGTGCCAGTTTCTCAATCTGGGCAGGTTCGGTTATCTCTTTTTTGGGGTGAATTCCCATCTCTATAAAACGGCGAGCACTGGAAAACAGGTTTCGATCCAGTGAGCCAACCGCCTTGTTGAATGCATCAATACTGCCATCAAGATTTTTTCCAACTTTTGCAAGGTGGCCACTGAATACGGCAAGGCGATCATAGAGCTGTACCCCTACTTCCCTGATGGTTTCAGCGTTTCTGGCGACCTCTTGTTGCCTCCAGCCAAAGGATATTGCACGAAGCAGGGCAACCAGGCTGGTTGGGGTGGCAAGAATCACCTTCTCCTTGAGGGCATCTTCCAGCAGGGTGTGGTCCCGCTCCAGGGCACTACTGAGAAATTGATCCCCGGGAATAAAGAGGACTACAAAATCGGGACTCTCGTCAAATTGCGACCAGTAGCTTTTGGCTGCCAGCTCCTTGATCCGTTTGCGCACATTTCTGGTGTGGCGCCCCAGCTCTTGATCACGCTCCGCATCTGTGGCGGCCTCGGTTGCATTTATGTATGCATCCAGTGGGGTTTTGGCATCAACAATAATGGCTCGATGATCGGGCAGATGGATGACCATGTCTGGACGGAGTATGCCATCCTCTCCATCGATCTGCTCCTGCTCTATAAAGTCTGCATGTTCAACCATTCCTGCCAGCTCTGCCAGCCGTTTGAGGGTAAGTTCTCCCCACTGTCCACGAACCTCGGGGCGACGCAGGGCCTGAACCAGGTTGCGGGTCTCTTGCTGTAGCTGCTCCTGGGTCAGGGTTATGCTTTTTAGGTGTTGGGTGAGAGAGCCATACTGCTCTTTGCGCTCCTTCTCTATCTCACGCAGCTGTTTGTCACTCTTTTCCAGAGTCTCCTTGATTGGTTTCAGAAGGGTATCAATGGCCTGTTGACGCTGTTTTAGTTCACTATCCGATTGAGTGTGGTGTTTTGCCAGAGACTCCTCTGCCAGTTTAAGAAATGACTCGCTATTGTTCTTTAATGCTTTTGCAGTTAGATCATTAATTACCTGGTTCAGTTCATCGCGGTTTTTGCTGCGGGCGTGGCTTATCTTCTCCTCTACATGTTTCCGTTCACTATCCAGAACGGCCTCAAGTCTGGCATTCTCCGCACGTAGCTGCCTGTTTTCATCTCTATTGTGCTCTGCCTTGCGCCAGAGATAGAGGGAGACTGCAAGCAGGATGGCGAGGATTATGGTCAGGATGATTTCACTCATTGGGATAGCCAGTTCAGTATTTCAGACGGGTGGTCAATAATGCCATCAGCGCACCACTCTGTAATCTTGTCATCACTGCTGAGATAGCCAAAGCGTGCGGCAATTGTAGTCATCTCTGCCCTGTTTCCAGCCTCGATATCACGGCTGGCATCTCCAACATAGATGCACTGCTCTGGTGAGAGATTAAGTAACTCACAGGCATGGAGAAGTGGTTTTGGATGCGGTTTTGAGCTGTCTGTCGTATCTCCACTGATGATGCACGAGGCACGCTGAGAGAGCCCAAGTTGTTCGATCAGCGGATCGGTAAAGCGGGCAGGTTTGTTGGTGACAACCCCCCATGGAATATTCTGTCTGTCCAGATGCAGCAGAAGATCCTCCATTCCCCCCATAAGGGTGGTCTCACGAGCGATATTTTCACTATAGATGTTCAGTAGTTGTTGACGATGCGCCTCAAATATCTGCTCTTCCAGCTGGTCACCAAAACCAAGATATATGAGGGGAGCACTGCCATGGGAGGCCACCTCCCTGATGTCGGATAGCGGTAGTGGCTTCCTGTTGTTCTGGATTAGTACCTGATTCAGAGCATAGGCGAGATCAGGCGCAGTATCGGCAAGGGTGCCGTCAAGATCCAGGAGAACAGCTTTGATCATGAACTGCCGAGAGGACGGGCATGGGCAAAGTAGTTTACATCCACATTTTTACCCAGTGAGTAGGTCATGGTGAGTGGGTTGTAGCTCATGCCGGTAAGGTCATCCATGGAGAGGTCTACCGCGCGGGCCCACTGCTCCAGCTCTGCTGGCTTGATGAACTTGTCATGGTCATGAGTGCCCTTGGGGAGAAGGTTGAGAATATACTCTGCCCCTATTATGGCCATCATGTAGGATTTCAGGTTGCGGTTGATGGTGGAGAAGAAGAGGTGGCCATCGGCCTTTACCAGCCTGCTACAGGCATCCACAACGGAGGCAGGGTTGGGGACATGTTCCAGCATCTCCATGCAGGTGACTATGTCATAATTTCCTGGCTCTTTTTCTGCCAGCTCTTCCACTGTGATCTGTTGGTAATCAACATCCAGTTTTGACTCCAGCAGGTGCAGTCTTGCCACAGAGAGCGGAGCCTCTCCCATGTCAATACCGGTTACCGTCCCCCCAGCCCGAGCCATCCCCTCTGAGAGAATTCCGCCACCGCAGCCAACATCGAGAATTCGCATCCCATTGATTGGGGTGTAGCGCTCGATATAGTCCAGGCGCAGTGGATTTATCTCATGCAGTGGCTTGAATTCGCTGTCCCGGTCCCACCAGCGGTGAGCCAGGGCCTCAAATTTGGCAATCTCTTCACTATCTACATTGTCTGCAACAGTTGTCATTGATCTATTTTACCTTGCCACTCCATGGCTTGTTGTTTCAGTTTTTCCTGGTCCAGGGTGACCAGATCTCCGCCTCTTAGCAGGTGTTCTCCATTGACCCAAACCTCACGAACCTGGTTACGATTGGCAGAATATATCAGCTGGGAAGCGACATTGTATATGGGGTTAGTCTCCAGTGCACTGAGGTCAACGGCAATAAGGTCAGCCGCCTTTCCAGCAACTATGGAGCCGGTGATCTTTCCAAGCCCAAGTGCCTTGGCGCCATTCAGTGTTGCCATCTTTAGTGTCTGATGGGCAGACAGAGATGTGGGATCAAGGGAGACGCCTTTGGAGAGCAGGGCGGCAGTTCGTGCCTCACCCAGCATGTCCAGATCATTGTTGCTGGCGGCACTGTCTGTACCCAGTGCAACATTTACCCCTGCCTTCATCAATTTATCAACCGGGCAGAAACCACTGGCAAGCTTTAGATTTGATTCCGGGCAGTGGACTACACTGGCACCATACTCTGCAAGCAGCTTGATCTCGTCATCATTGAGCTGAGTCATGTGAACAGCAGTCAGTTGTGGCCCTAATAGCCCAAGATTGTGTAGCCGTTGCAGAGGTCTCATGCCAGATTGTTCAGTTGCCTCATCTACCTCATGGGCTGTCTCGTGAATATGCATGTGGATGGGTATGTCCAACTCCTCTGCAAGCATCTGAATTCTCTTCAGGGGTGCATCAGATACTGTGTATGGTGCATGTGGGGCAAATGCAGTATGAATATGTGGGGAGTTTCGATACTGGTCATGTATTTTAAGCCCTTTCTCAAGATATTCATCGGGGCCGTCACCCCAGGCAGTTGGAAAATCGATGACAATCAGGCCGATTACTGCACGAATACCGCATTGGGCAGCGCTGTTTGCAGTCACCTCGGGGAAGAAGTACATGTCATTGAAGCAGGTTGTGCCTCCACGCAGCATCTCTGCCATCGCCAGCTCACTGCCGTCACGTACAAAATCTTCACTTACCCATTTCTGTTCAGCCGGCCAGATATGTTCCTGGAGCCAGGTCATAAGTGGAAGATCATCAGCAATCCCTCGTAACAGGGACATCGCTGTATGAGTATGGGAATTGATCAGCCCCGGCATCAATACGTGTCTCTCCAGGTCAAAACTCTGGGTCGCACTGTATTTTGCGCGCGCCTGTTCGCTTGTTAGTAGCTCAAGTATTAACCCATCATGGATAGCAACCGCATGGTTCTCCAGAATGGTCTCATCAGGCTCAATGGGGATGATCCATTCTGCATGAATTAATGTATCAATAGCTTGCATCCGGGTAAGATTACGGCCTGGATAGAAAAATACAAGTCATAAGGAAGAAAGAGATGATGATGGATAGAAAGGAGTCACCAGCAATTCAGTGGGATGGGGGTCAGTTGATCTTGCTGGACCAGAGAATTCTGCCGCTGCAGGAGGAGTATATTCAGTATCAGGATGTAGATGAGGTTGCAGTAGCAATACGGGACATGGTGGTTCGAGGGGCGCCGGCAATCGGGGTAACAGCCGCCTATGGCGTGGTTCTGGCGACAAAAAATCGGCTCGCATCATCTGGAGAGAGATGGAGGGCGGATCTTGATAGTGATCTGAAGATGTTGGCACAGGCCAGACCTACGGCAATCAATCTGCACTGGGCGATTGAGCGTATGCGTCCTCTGCTTGATGGTGACAAGAATACCCTGGTTCAGTCACTGACTGCAGAGGCTGAGGCTATTCATCAGGAGGATATTGATGCCTGCAAAACAATGGGCGGGCTCGGTGCCGCCTATATCAACCCGGGAAGTGGGGTATTGACCCACTGTAATGCAGGGGCATTGGCAACTGGGGGTTACGGGACGGCACTGGGGGTTATCCGTTCGGCATGGAGCGAAAATCGCCTGCAGGCGGTGTTTGCGGATGAGACCAGACCCTGGCTGCAGGGGGCACGACTCACCGCCTGGGAGCTGCTACAGGATGATATACCGGTGTCTCTGTTGGCAGATGGCGCCTCATCCTGGCTGATGAAACATGGCAAGGTGGATTGGGTGGTGGTTGGCTCTGACAGAATTGCAGCTAATGGGGATGTTGCCAACAAGATTGGCACCTACGCAACTGCTATAGCAGCCCGCCACCACGGGGTTAAGTTCATGGTAGTTGCCCCAACCTCTACCATAGACAGGGATGTTGTCTCGGGTGATGAAATCCCGATAGAGGTACGTGAGGCCGAGGAGCTTTTTTCCTGTAGTGGGGGGCGCATGGCAGCGCAGGGAGCAGCCGGTTGGAACCCTGTTTTTGATGTGACCCCGGCTGAGTTGGTGGATGTGATTGTGACCGAGAGAGGGGTGGTGGAGAATCCCACAAGAGAGAAAATTGAGGCACTATTTTCCGCCTGATTCTGTTACAATTCACGGTTTGAAAAGAGCGGGATAAACCGTCTCTTTGTGGCTGTTCACAACTCATACCGTTTAATATTAAATGACTGAATTTGCAAAGGAAGTCCTCCCTGTAAACATCGAGGAGGAGATGCGGCAGTCGTACCTTGACTACGCCATGAGCGTGATTGTCGGGCGTGCGCTCCCAGATGCCAGAGATGGCCTTAAACCTGTCCATCGTCGAGTGCTCTATGCGATGCATGAGCTGGGGAATGACTGGAATAAATCCTACAAGAAATCGGCCCGCATTGTCGGTGACGTAATTGGTAAGTACCACCCTCATGGTGATACCGCGGTTTACGATACGATTGTCCGTATGGCGCAGCCATTCTCGCTACGTTACATGCTGGTTGATGGTCAGGGTAACTTCGGTTCGGTGGATGGTGACTCCGCTGCCGCAATGCGTTACACCGAGATCCGGATGTCAAAGATCGCCCATGATCTATTGGCTGACCTGGATAAGGAGACTGTCAATTTTACCCCCAACTACGATGAGAGTGAGCATGAGCCCTCCATCCTTCCGACCCGTCTGCCAAATCTACTGATCAACGGTTCTGAGGGAATTGCAGTAGGGATGGCAACCAAGATTCCTCCCCATAGTCTGACTGAGGTGGTTAGCGCAACAATAGCACTGGTTGATAATCCGGAGCTGGATATTGCTGGATTGATGGAGCATGTTCCTGGACCAGATTTCCCGACAGGGGCTATTATCAATGGGGTCAAGGGGATTCATGAGGCCTACAAGACGGGCCGTGGTCGTATATATTTGCGTGCGCGCACCCATATTGAGGGTGAAGAGGGGAAGAAGCAGACCCTGGTAGTTGATGAACTCCCATACCAAGTCAACAAGGCGAGACTGCTGGAGCGTATCGGTGAGCTGGTGCGCGAGAAGAAGTTGACCGGAATATCTGCCCTGCGTGACGAGTCCGATAAGGATGGCATGCGCATGGTGATTGAGCTGAAGAGGGGAGAGGTGGCGGACGTCGTTCGCAACAACCTCTTCAAGCAGACTGCTATGCAGAATGTCTTCGGCATCAATATGGTGGCGTTGGTTGATGGTCAGCCTCGTCTGATCAATCTGAAGCAGGCGCTTGAGGTGTTCATTCGTCACCGCCGCGAGGTAGTAACTCGTCGTACTATATTTGAGCTACGCAAGGCACGTGAGCGTGCCCACGTACTGGAGGGGTTGGCGATTGCGTTAACCAATATTGACCCTATTATTGCGCTGATCAAATCATCAGCAACACCAGCTGAAGCCAGAGAGAAGCTGGGATCGCAGGGGTGGCCGCCAGGAATCGTGGTGGAGATGCTGGATCGTGGCGATGCTGCAGATACCCGTCCCGAGGGGCTGGCTGATGGTTATGGTCTGATTGATGATCTATATCACCTCTCTCCAGTGCAGGTGCAGGCAATTCTTGATCTTAAACTTCACCGCCTTACCGGGCTGGAGAAGGAGAAAATTCTGGATGAGTACAGGGCCCTGCTGGAGAAGATTGGAGAGCTGCTCAATATCTTGCGCAATCCTGATCGCCTTATGGAGGTGATCCGTGAAGAGCTGGTAGAGATGCGGGACAAATATGGAGATGAGCGCAAGACCGAGATTGTGCAGACTCAGGTAGATCTCTCGTTGGAGGATCTGATTAGTGAGGAGGATGTAGTTGTTACTCTTTCTCATGGTGGCTACGTCAAGGCGCAACCGGTTGCAGATTATCGCGCACAGCGCCGAGGTGGTCGTGGCAAGACGGCGGCAGCGATAAAGGATGAGGACTTTGTTGACAAGCTGGTTGTTGCCAATACCCATGACACCATTCTCTGTTTCTCAACCAGAGGACGTCTCTATTGGTTGAAGGTGTATCAGTTACCGCAGGCTGGACGCACGGCTCGTGGAAAACCGATCAACAACCTGCTTCCGCTGGAGGATGGGGAGCGTATTACCGCATTCCTGCCAGTGAGGGAATATAGTGAAGACAAGTTCATATTCATGGCGGCCACAAGCGGTATTGTTAAAAAGACACCTCTGACCGCATTTTCACGCCCCAGAACTGCAGGCATCATTGCTGTAGAGCTGAGGGATGATGATGAGCTGGTTGGGGTAGAGCTGACTGGCGGGAGTAGTGACATTATGCTCTTTGCCAGCGGTGGCAAGGCGGTTCGTTTCCCTGAGTCGACAGTGCGGGCTATGGGACGTACAGCGCGCGGGGTCAAGGGAATGCGGCTCAATGTCGGTGAGCGCATTATCTCACTACTGGTTCCACAAAGGAGTCATGTTTTGACTGCAACCGAGCATGGGTTTGGCAAGCGCACCTCGCTGGAGGAGTACCCATGCAAGGGCAGGGGAACCAAAGGGGTGATCTCAATTCAGACGTCAGAACGAAATGGTGCTGTTGTAGGTGCGGTTCAGGTTGATGAGGGAGAGGAGATCATGATGATCTCCAGTGGCGGTGTGCTGGTTCGTACCCGTGTGTCCGAGGTCTCCGTTTTGGCGCGCAATACCCAGGGTGTAACCCTTATTCGTCTGGGAGATGATGAGAGGTTGGTCGGGATCGAGCGTGTTGAGGAGAGTGAGGTGGAAGAAGCGGAAGAGGCAGTAGAGAATAGTGAAGATGAGTAACGGCCGCCACCGGTGGCCACAATTGATGATATAGGCAAGGAAGATAGATAATGGCAAGAAGCTACAATTTTAGTGCAGGTCCGGCAATGCTGCCGACTGCAGTTATCGAGCGCGCACAACAGGAGATGCTGGAGTGGGGTGATGCAGGAATGTCAGTGATGGAGATGAGCCATCGCGGCAAAGATTACATGTCCATTGCAGAGAGGGCAGAGGCTAACCTGCGCGAGGTTATGGCAATTCCAGAAAACTACAAGGTGCTATTCCTGCAGGGTGGCGCATCCAGCCAGTTTGCAATGGTTCCACTGAATCTGTTGCGTGGCAGGGAGAGTGCTGATTACCTCAATACCGGAATGTGGTCAAAGAAGGCTGTTGCCGAGGCAGGCCGTTACTGTAGTGTGAATCTGGCAGCTGATACCTCAGAGGGTGGTTTCACGGCGGTTCCAACAGCGGAGTCATTAAAACTGAATGCCGATGCGGCATATGTCCACTACACTCCCAATGAGACTATTGGCGGTGTGGAGTTTGACTATGTTCCAGAGACTGGCGATGTGCCTCTGGTTGCAGATATGTCATCTACTATCCTCTCTCGCCCTATGGATGTATCAAAGTATGGAGTGATCTATGCTGGGGCACAGAAGAATATCGGCCCTGCAGGACTAACTATTGTGATTGTCCGTGAGGATCTGGTTGGCGAGACCCTGGGTGGTACCCCGGCGATGTTTGACTATGCGACCCACGTAAAGGCTGGCTCAATGTATAACACCCCACCAACCTACAGCTGGTATATGGCAGGTCTGGTCTTTGAGTGGATCAAGGAGCAGGGTGGGCTGGCTACAATTGGAGAGATCAATGAGCGTAAGGCTGGAAAACTCTACGCCGCTATTGATGGTTCCGATTTCTATGGTAATCCGGTAGAGAAAAATGGTCGTTCATGGATGAATGTTCCGTTTACTCTGGCCGATGCGGAGCTGGATGGCGCATTCCTGAGTGGTGCTGCGGAGCGTGGCCTGGTCACTCTGAAGGGGCACCGTTCTGTTGGCGGCATGCGTGCCAGTATCTATAATGCAATGCCCGAGGCAGGTGTGGATGCACTTGTCGAGTACATGAAAGAGTTCGAGAAAGATCAGGGATAGACAATGAACAAGATTCTTACACTAAACAATATATCTGTGGCTGGGCTGGATCGTCTGCCACGTGACAACTATGAGGTTGCCTCCGAGATCCAGCATCCGGATGCAATCCTGCTGCGCTCCTACAAAATGCACGATATGGAGATCCCTGAGACCCTGAAAGCGGTTGGTCGTGCTGGTGCCGGGGTGAACAATATTCCGGTCGAGAAGATGACTGAGCATGGAATTCCGGTATTTAATGCCCCTGGTGCAAATGCCAATGCGGTAAAGGAGCTGGTGATCTCCAGCATGTTGATGGCAAGTCGTAATATTGCCCAGGCGTGGAATTATGCAAAGAATCTCGAAGGAGATGATGCCTCCATTGCCAAAAATGTCGAGGCAGGGAAGAAAAAATATGTCGGTTTTGAGCTGCCCGGACGTACCCTCGGGGTAATTGGTCTGGGTGCTATTGGGGTGCAGATTGCCAATGCGGCAATCTCGCTGGGAATGAAGGTTATCGGTTATGATCCATCAGTAACAATTCAGAGCGCATGGAATCTCTCCTCCGAAGCGGTTCGTGCCCACAGTGTGGACGAGCTTCTGACAGAGGCCGATTTCATCACTTTTCATGTTCCGTTGATTGATGCGACAAAGAACATGATCAACGAAGATCGCCTCAAGATCATGAAAGATGGCGTTGTGATAATGAACTTTGCCCGCGGCGGCATTGTTGATGATGCTGCTGTTCTGGAGGCCCTGGATTCTGGTAAGGTCTATGCGTATATTAATGACTTCCCTACCAATGAGAACAAGGATCATCCCCGAGTAGTCTGTCTGCCACATCTGGGAGCATCTACTGCAGAGGCAGAGGACAACTGTGCCATCATGGTTGCAGATCAGGTCAAGGACTACCTGGAGAATGGAAACATCACCAACTCGGTCAACTTCCCTGAGATGAAGATGCCACGGGCAGGTTCAGCGAGGATTGCAGTAGCGAACTCCAATGTTCCAAACATGGTGGGGCAGATAACCTCACTGTTGGCAGATGCTGGAATCAATATTGTTGATATGATGAACAAGTCGAGAGATGAGATCGCATACAACCTGCTTGATGTTGATGGAGATATGGATGATGTTGAGGAGAAGATTCGAGCTATTGAGGGGGTTTTGTCGGTTCGTATTATTTAACTGATTGGGGGCACAATGGACGGAGAGAAGAGACTCGGAGAGATTCGCCAGGAGATTGATCAACTGGATCAGCAGATTCAGCAGATGATCAGTCGACGAGCAGAGCTTGCCCAGGAGGTGGCGGAGGTAAAGTTGTCTGCAGAAGATTCGGCTGGAGGCACAGTTGATTTCTACCGGCCGGAGCGAGAGGCGCAGGTTCTATCTCTGGTGATGGAGCGTAACCAGGGGCCGTTGGGCGACGAGGAGATGGCGCGCCTCTTCCGTGAAATCATGTCCGCCTGTCTAGCTCTGGAGAAGCCGATGCGTATCGCCTTTCTTGGTCCAAGGGGAACCTTTACTCAGGCAGCGGCACTGAAACAGTTTGGTAAGTCAGTAACAACAGTTCCACTGGGAGCCATTCCTGATGTGTTTCATGATGTGGAATCTGGTGAGGCCAACTATGGTGTGGTCCCGGTGGAAAACTCTACCGAAGGGGTGATCACCCATACCCTCGACATGTTTATAAATTCACCACTGCAGATCAATGGTGAGGTGGAGCTTAGAATTCACCACCACCTTATGAGTCAGCTGGAAAATCTGGATGATGTAGTACGCATCTATTCGCATCAACAGTCTCTGGCACAGTGTCGGGACTGGCTGGAGGCGCACCTTTCCGGAGTTGAGCAGGTTCCGGTCTCCAGTAATGCAGAGGCTGCCCGTCTTGCATCAGAGGAGAAGGGGGCTGCAGCAATAGCAGGTGAGGTCGCCGCAGAGATCTATGAGCTTGGTATCTTGGCACACAATATCGAGGATGAGCCGGACAATACCACCCGTTTTCTGGTGATAGGAAAACAGTCTCCTCGCCCCAGCGGCAACGACAAGACATCTCTGCTGGTCTCTACCAGTAATCGCCCGGGAGCACTTTATGATTTGCTCTCGCCATTCTCGGAAAACGGGGTCTCAATGAGTAGAATCGAATCTCGCCCGTCACGTCGTGGCAATTGGGACTACCTCTTCTTTGTTGATCTTGAAGGGCACTCGGAGGATGAGAATGTAAAGGATGCCCTGGAAAAACTGGAATCCAATGCAACCATGTTCCGGGTTTTGGGGGCGTACCCCAAGGCTATCCTGTAACAGAGTTTACAATGGCCACTTGTGACATCCATGAATATGCCATGTCTGGAGTTCAGGGTATCAACCCATACCAGCCAGGCAAGCCAATCTCCACGCTGGCTCGTGAGATTGGAATGGATGAGTCTGCAATCATCAAGCTTGCATCCAACGAAAACCCGTTGGGGCCGTCTGCCAAGGTAACGGAGGCCGTCTCCAGCGTACTTGGCGAGCAGTCTCGTTACCCCGATGGCGGAGCTGTTGAGTTACGAGATCGACTGGCTCAGCACCATGAATGCAATCCTGCGCAGATAACTGTCGGTAATGGGTCTAATGATGTGTTGGATCTGATTGCCAGAACATTTCTTGGCGAGGGGCGTTCTGCGGTCATGTCTGAACACGCCTTTGCGGTCTATCCGCTCTCCACCCAGGCTGTTGGTGCCTCCTCGGTTGTAACCCCGGCAAAGGAGTGGGGACATGATCTGGATGCAATGGCTGGTGCTGTCAGGGACGATACTCGTGTTGTCTGGATAGCTAACCCCAATAATCCAACAGGCAGCTGGGTTGATAGTGATGCACTGCACAGCTTTTTATTACAGCTACCACAGGATGTGGTGGCGGTGGTTGATGAGGCCTATATAGAGTTTGTGGAAGATGATGATTATCCAGACAGCTCTCTCTGGCTGGGCCAATTTCCCAATCTGATAGTGACCCGTACATTCTCCAAGGCATATGGCCTGGCCGGCTACAGAATAGGTTATGCACTATCCAGTGAGACCATTGCTGATCTGCTAAACCGTGTGCGTCAGCCATTCAATGTGAATACTCTGGCCCAGGCGGCAGCAATGGCTGCTCTTGATGACCAGGACCATATTCAGCGGGGGGTTGAGTTGAATCGAATCGAGATGAGAAAGATGGAGCAGGGATTTGATCAGCTTGGTCTGAAATGGATTCCATCAGCAGGTAATTTTGTCTCGGTTGATATTGGACAGTCGGCAATGCCAGTTTTTGATGCCATGCAGAGAGAGGGAGTGATTGTGCGCCCTGTCGGTAACTATGGAATGGCTAACCATCTACGAATATCCATTGGCCTGCCTGACGAGAACAGTCGTTGCCTGCAGGTGTTGACCAAAATATTGAGGGGGCAGCAATGATCAAGCGTCTTGCACTGATTGGGGTTGGATTGATTGGGGGGTCACTGGTGCGCGCACTTCGCGGTCAGAATGTGGTGGCTGAGGTTGTTGGTTATGGAAGAGACCGGGAAAATCTGCAGCGGGCAGTTGAGTTGGGAGTTATTGATGAGATTGCGACAACTGTAGCCGATGCGGTAACGGGTGCAGATGTGGTTGTGGTTGCAACCCCACTTGGATCCATGCGCTCGGTCTTTGCAGAGATGGCTGATCACCTCTCATCTGAGGTGATAATTACTGATGTGGGGAGTGTAAAGGGTAGTGTTGTTGAGGATGCCAGAACCGTTTTTGGAGCTGTTCCTGTACGCTTTATCCCCGGCCACCCAATTGCAGGTACAGAGAGAAGCGGGGTAGAGGCGTCACTCACCGATCTATATCAAGATCGTCGAGTAATTCTTACCCCACTTGAGAATAGCGATCCTGAGGCACTTCGTGTTGTAACGGAAATGTGGCAGGCAACAGGTGCAGATGTTGTAGAGATGAACATTGAGCACCATGACAAGGTGCTGGCTGCAACCAGCCACCTCCCTCACCTGCTCGCCTACGCCCTGGTAGATTCACTTGCCAGGCAAGAGTCCCATAGCGAGATCTTCCGCTTTGCCGCAGGTGGATTTCGTGACTTCAGCCGCATTGCATCCAGCAACCCAACCATGTGGCGTGATATATCCCTGGCCAATAGAGAACACCTGTTACAGGCAATAGATCTATTTCAGGATGAGCTTGATCAGGTAAAGAGGATGGTCAGATCTGAAGATGGGGCATCACTACAGGAGCTGTTTTCACGTGCCAAACAGGCACGGGATGAACACTACGAATAGAAGAGGGAGCGGGTATAATCCGCGCAAATTAATAGCAGCAATTACGGTGACAGTTTACTGAATACACTTAATTCACCACCTTCGGGCCATGTTTCTACGGCCTCAAGGCGCGTCCCGTAGAAAAGGGTGCCAACTGATACCTGGAGTTTCTGCCTCCACCTGGCAACTGCTCGATGGCCCCTGTTTTTAACAGTGCAGAGAGGTCACGATAAGCTGTCGCTCTGGAGCAGTGACAGATAGTCTCGTACTTTTTAGTACTTATGCCTCCCTCAAAACCTTTCGTCCCTTCGGCAAATACTCGATTGATCATTTTGATCTGCCTCTTGTTTAGATCAGTTTTATGCCTCTCCCAGAACCGTGCTTTTCCCAAAACAAAATCAACCTCTGTTTTGGCAATATCTTGAGCACTGTTAATTTCAGAGATAAAAAATTCAATCCATTCATTTAGATTGAGGTTGCCGCATGATATTTTTTGCAACTGTGAATAATACTCTTTACGGTTATGTTCTATGGCCGTTGCAAGACAGGCGAGTGTTGACTGGTTAAGAGATTGAGAAAGTGCATGGTCGGCAATGGCCCTTCCAACACGCCCATTCCCATCATCAAAAGGGTGAATAATCTCAAACCATGCATGCGCAACCGCAGCCTGAATAGGCCCAGGAAGAGAGGTGCTATTGTACCAAGTGAGCATTACTGCCATCTCTTCGTAAATATGCTCTGCAGGCGGTGCCTCATAATAGACTCGCCTTTTACCATAATGACCGCCAACAATTTGCATCGGCTCGGGTGAATTACGATACATTCCGCGTGTGATTAGGCTTAGTGGTTGGTGTGTGATAACCATCGATTGCCATCTGCCGAGCAGTTCATCGCTCAATGGGCTATTCCATTCGTTTCTAACATCAACCATCAGAGCTGCTGCACCCACTGCTTTTGTATCTTTATGAGTGGGTGCGGTAGAGTCTTTCGCAATCAGTTGCATAATTGAAGAACGAACTGATTCACGATCTAGCATTTCACCCTCAATAGCACTGGTTTTAATGGCCTCAGAGAGCATTAAAGAGACGGTAGCATCAGTTTGATAACTAGCAGGCAATGCATCAACTGTTCCCATTAAACGGGCGGATTTAAGTTTAAAGTGTTCTATTTCCACACTAAAAGCACTTGAATCAAACTCAAAGTTGGGCCAGTTTTTATTTTGCCATGTCCACATGAAGCGATGATAATCATTATTCGCTTCAAAATCAACTTTAAAATGAAGCGAATAATAGCGCTATTCGCTTCAAAATGCCCTTGCCATAGGTGTCCGGTTGTGCGCATCCACGCATTGCGTAATACGATACATTAGATGGGGGAATGGGTATAATTCGCGCAAATTAATAGCAGGGTAATGAACAAGATGTCAGGTTTAAAATTCAAGGTGCAGCCAGGGGGCAGGTTGCAGGGGACAATCCGTGTTCCTGGGGACAAATCAATTTCTCACCGCTCAATCATGTTCGGTTCTCTGGCAGAGGGGACTACGGAAGTCTCCGGTTTTCTTCAGGGAGATGATAGTCTGGCCACCCTGAATGCATTTCGTCAGATGGGCGTTGAGATTGAGGGGCCAATCGATGGAAAAGTAACTATACATGGGGTTGGAATGGATGGGTTGACCAGGCCCGATGCCCCGCTTTATCTGGGTAATTCCGGTACATCCATGCGTCTGCTCTCGGGACTTCTTGCGGGACAGAAATTTGATGTAACCCTTGCTGGAGATGAATCTCTCTCGGGTCGTCCGATGGGGCGGGTTATAAATCCATTGGGAGAGATGGGGGCAGAGATCAGAAGTAATTCTGATGGTACAGCTCCTCTCCAGATCTCTGGCGGTGCAGAGCTGAAGGGTATCGATTACGAGATGCCAATGGCCAGTGCTCAGGTAAAATCATCACTCCTGCTTGCTGGTCTCTATGCCGATGGTGATACCTGCGTTACCGAGCCTGCCCCCACACGTGACCATACCGAGAGAATGCTCACCGGTTTTGGGGTGGAGGTAAAACGAGATAGCAACAAAGTATGCCTTAGTGGAGGCGGCTCACTGAAGGCAACCAAAGTGGATGTTCCGGCAGATATCTCCTCGGCGGCCTTCTTCCTGGTTGGGGCCTCAATTGCAGATGGGTCTGACTTGACCCTGCAGCATGTTGGGATGAATCCAACCAGGATCGGGGTGATCAATATCCTGAGAGAGATGGGGGCAAATATTGAGGTGTTGAATGAGAGGATTTCCGGTGGTGAGCCAGTGGCTGATCTTCGGGTTCAATCTGCACCACTTCATGGAATAGAGATTCCTGTGGATCAGGTTCCTCTGGCAATTGACGAGTTTCCGGTGCTATTTGTTGCTGCTGCCTGTGCTGATGGAGAGACAACTCTTACCGGGGCAGAGGAGCTGCGGGTCAAGGAGAGTGACCGGATACAGGTGATGGCAGATGGGCTAACTACTCTGGGGGTAGATGCCAGGCCAACTCCTGATGGAGTTGTGATTCAGGGTGGAAACATTGGTGGGGGGACTGTCTATTCGCACCATGACCACCGCATCTCAATGTCATTTGCAATGGCTGGGTTGCGGGCCACGGCACCAATCGAGATTGAGGGGTGTGACAACGTAAATACGTCTTTCCCCGGGTTTGCATCCCTGGCCTCTGGAGCAGGACTTCATATAGAGGAGGAGTTATGACCCGGAATGGTTCTGTAGTAACAATAGACGGCCCCGGTGGGGCGGGAAAGGGGACGATCTCACTGGCAGTTGCCGGTAGACTGGGATGGGATTACCTTGATAGCGGTGCCCTCTACCGTGTATTGGGGCTTGCGGCAATACGTAAACAGATTGCACTTGATGATGAAGATGCGCTGGCTGCTGAGGCGGCAGATCTGGGGGTATCCTTTGGGGCTGGAAGTTCCGGTCTTGGTGTGGAGGTATTGCTTGATGGAGAGGAGGTTACATCCGATATAAGAACGGAATCAGCAGGTGATGCAGCATCCAGAGTGGCAGCACTGCCGGCGGTACGTGAGGCACTGTTGAGGCGTCAGCGTGATTTTGAACGCCCCCCAGGGGTGGTGGCAGATGGCCGAGACATGGGGACCACAGTTTTTCCTGATGCGGCATTAAAAATTTTTCTTACGGCAAGTGCTGAAGAGCGTGCAAAAAGACGTTATAAGCAGTTGATCGAGAAGGGTGATAATGCTAATATTCGCGCCCTTCAAAGTGAGATTGAAGCGCGTGATCGCAGAGATTCAGAACGATCCACCTCTCCATTACGTCCTGCAGAAGATGCGGTGATATTGGATACAACAGAGATGGATATAGAGTCGGTGGTTGCCGCAGTAATGGGACTGGCTGCAGAGCAGGGTCTGGTTGCTGAGTAGATCTGCTCTGTTGTAACTGTGTAACGGTGGAAGACATCAATCAAATCAGGTGTTTTCTGTTTTATTAATGGGTTCTAAATAGCTCCGAATCTGGACGACTGAACCCCAACCGCTCTGTTGATGATGCTGAATGGAATTAGCTTGATCATCTTCTTGAGTAGATATTTTAGGAAAGAATTATTATGAGTGAGAATTTTGCCGAGCTTCTGGAAGAGAGCTTTCGTTCAACTGTCATGGAAAATGGCGAATTGGTCAGCGGTACTGTCATCGATGTTACTGATGAGGTAGTGCTGGTAAATGCCGGACTAAAAACCGAGGCAGCAATCCCGGCCGAACAGTTCCGTGGCCGTAATGGTGATATGGAAGTAGCTGTTGGCGACATTGTTGAGGTTGCACTTGAGTCTGTTGCAGATGGGTATGGTGAGACAATTCTCTCTCGTGAAAAAGCAAAACGCCAGGAGGCGTGGAATCGCTTGCAGACTGCGCTGGATGCTAATGAGACTGTTATTGGTGTAATTAGTGGCAAGGTTCGTGGCGGCTTCACTGTTGATCTGGACGATATCCGCGCATTTTTGCCGGGCTCTCTGGTTGATGTGCGCCCAGTTCGCGATACTGCATATCTTGAAGGCAAGGATCTGGAGTTCAAGGTTATTAAACTTGATCAGAAGCGCAACAATGTTGTGGTTTCACGTCGTGCAGTGGTTGAGGCAGAGTACAGCGCAGAGCGTGAGGAGCTGCTCAAGACTCTGGAAGAAGGTGTCAACATCAATGGTATCGTCAAGAATCTTACCGACTATGGTGCATTTATTGACCTGGGTGGTATTGATGGCCTGCTCCATATTACAGACATGGCATGGAAGCGTGTTCGTCATCCTTCAGAGATTGTTAATGTTGGTGAAGAGATCAGTGTGCAGGTTCTCCGTTATGACCGTGAACGTAGCCGTGTTTCACTTGGACTCAAGCAGATGGGTGAAGATCCATGGATGAATATTGCTCGTCGCTATCCTGCAGGTACTCGTGTCTTCGGCAAGATCACAAATATTGCTGATTACGGTTCATTTGTTGAGATCGAGGATGGTGTAGAAGGTCTGGTTCACACCTCAGAGATGGATTGGACCAACAAGAATATCCACCCATCCAAGGTTGTATCAATGGGTGATGAGGTCGAGGTTATGGTATTGGATATCGATGAGGAGCGTCGTCGCATCTCTCTCGGTATGAAGCAGTGTAAGGCCAATCCATGGGAGCTGTTTACTCTTACTCACAAGAAGGGTGATCGTATCGTTGGCAACATCAAGTCAATCACAGAGTTTGGAATCTTTATTGGTCTTGAGGGGGATATCGATGGCCTGGTTCACCTCTCTGATATCTCCTGGAATGAGAGTGGCGAGGATGTGATCCGCAACTTCTCCAAGGGTGATGAGGTTGAGACAGTTGTACTTGCAATTGATGCAGAACGTGAGCGCATCTCTCTGGGAATCAAGCAGTTGGAGCAGAATCCATTCTCCACTTATGTGGCAGAGAATCCAAGAGGCACTATTGTGACTGGTACAGTTGGTGAGGTTGATGCTCGTGGTGCGGTAATTGTATTGAATGAAGATGTAACTGGTTATCTGCGTGTATCCGAGATCTCAAAGGATCGTGTAGAGGATGCACGAACCAATTTGAGTGAAGGCGACGAGATCGAAGTCGCAATTCTCGGAGTTGACCGCAAGTCAAATACCTTGAATCTCTCTATCAAGCAGAAAGACTCGCTTGATGAAGAGAAGGCTATCAAGGATTACAATGAGGCCAATGCTGTAGAGGAGGAGGCGGCGGGATCAACCACAATTGGTGATCTCATTAAAGAGCAGATGGACTCGTAACAAGCGGTTTTTGTGTGACTCCAGTGTCAGGAAAGGGTACACTGGAGTCACATCATACAACCAATAATTAACAAGTTACGAGACTAGATAGGTAGTTTACGGGGAGAATTATGACAAAATCAGAACTGATTGAATCGTTGTACAAAAAACTTCCGCATCTGGCATATACCGATGTTGAGATGGCGGTAAAGACAATCATCGAATCAATGACTGACGCATTAGGATCTGGTGAGCGAATCGAGATTCGTGGCTTTGGGAGTTTCTCTCTTCACCACCGTCCAGCAAGAATGGGAAGAAATCCTAAAACCGGAGCATCGGTTGAGTTGCATGAGAAGTTTGTTCCCCACTTCAAACCTGGAAAGGATCTGCGTGAGCGGGTTAATGAGGCTTGGCTCAAGCAACAGTAGCAGTCCACCCATAGCAAGGGCTGTATGCGTTTCCTTACCCTGATTCTGTTCCTGCTGGTTGCCGGTTTCGGCACTCTGTTTGCCGTACTTAATGCGGCCCCAGTCTTGTTTGATTACTATCTTGGGCAGGGCGAGATTCCACTCTCTCTATTGTTAGTTATTGTCCTGGCCTCTGGCGTACTGCTGGGAGTTCTATCTGCACTGCCACTGATACTCTCTCTGCGTATTCGTCTTCGCAAGGCTGAGAAAAAAGCAGTAGAGTGAGTACTCTATTTCCATACCTTGGTTTCGCACTGTTGCCGCTTGCAGCAGCCTCTGGCTGGTGGTTTGCCAGAAAAGGTGGGGTACAGGCTACGGACCAGCGCTGTTCCACACTATCTACAGACTACTTTCGCGGCCTAAACTATCTGATTAATGAGGAGCAGGACCTGGCAATTGACCTCTTCTCCAAGCTGCTGGATGAGGATCCAAGCATGGTGGAGACACACCTGGCTCTGGGAACTCTGTTCCGCAGACAGGGTGATACCTCACAGGCCATCCATCTCCACAGCAACCTGATTAAAAGTGAGAACCTTAACGACGAACAACGCAGTCTTGCCCTGTTGGAGTTGGGGCGGGACTATATGAAAGCCGGTCTGCTTGATCGTGCAGAGCAACCATTTCTTGATCTGATAGATCTTGGCTTTTACAAGAGTGATGCCTACGAATGGTTGGTAATGATCTACCAGCAGGAAAAAGAGTGGGATCGTGCTATTGATATGTTGGACAGACAACAGAAAAAAGATGGAAACAGTGCTGCAACAATTGCCCAGTTCCTTTGTGAAAAAGCGGAAATTGCCCGTTCTGGAGGAGACCTGAATGAGGCGTTTCATCTGGTGGAGCAGGCTCTTAAGCGAGATCCACTGGCAGTTAGAGCTACCATGATCAGGGCAGAGATTCTTGCTCTTAGGGAGGAAAATGGAGCAGCTATTGAAGAGTACAAGAAAATTGAGCAGCAGAACGCCAGTTATATACCAAATATTATCCATCCACTGCTGAAACTTTATCGTCAGGATGGAGATCAGGAGGAGATTATCCGCTACCTTACCAATCTGTTGAAAAAGCATCCAAGCACCACGGTGTTGTTGGCAGCTGTTGAGCAGGTTCAATTGATGAGTGGTGATAGAAAGGCAGAGCTGTTTCTGGTAAACCAGTTGAAGAGCAAACCGTCCGTACGTGGTTTGGAGCGCCTGATTGAGCTGAATCTGAGACATGCCGAGGATGATCGTGCCAGAGAAGGGCTGTATGGTCTGCAGATGTTGACCAAGCAGCTACAGGAGGAGAAGCCAGAGTATCAGTGTAGCCACTGTGGTTTTCAGGCACACCACCTGCACTGGCAGTGCCCAGGGTGTAACAACTGGAATACCATTAAACCAATTGTCGGGGTATCAGGGGAGTAGGGTTGTGTTGATTGCGTGGAGTGCGGCAAGTGGATCTTCAGCAGCAGTAATCGGACGTCCAATGACTAGCCAGTTACTGCCAAGAGCAACAGCCTCTGCCGGTGTCATAACTCTTTTCTGATCACCACGCGCACTGCCGGCGGGGCGGATTCCTGGAGTAATCAGGCAGAAATCATCTCTCAGGGAGCCCCTTAATAGAGAGATCTCTCGTGGTGAGCAGACCACGCCATCCATTCCAGACTCCTCCGCAAGTGTGGCCAGGCGGAGTACCTGATTAGCAGGGTCAATATCCAGACCGGTTTCGGCAAGGTCTCCACGGTCCATGCTGGTAAGAACAGTTACCGCAATAAGTAGTGGTGCACTCTCCCTGCTGGAAAGAGCATCGCGTGCAGCTTCCATCATCTTGCGTCCACCAGATGCATGAACATTGACCATCCACACCCCAAGGTCAGCCGCTGCTCTGCAGGCACTGGCTACAGTATTTGGGATATCGTGATATTTAAGGTCAAGAAAAACATCAAACCCCATGGTTACCAACTGCTCTACACTCCTCGGGCCAGAGCGGGTAAAGAGCTCTTTGCCGACTTTGACTCTGCACTCTGCAGGGTCAAGTTGTCCTGCCAGATCCAGGGCCTTGCCAGCATCGGGAAAATCGAGTGCAACAACAACTTTTGACTGGTTTGCCATGGGCTATACTTTTTTCGCCTGTTCTGCCGCGTTGCCAATGTAGCTTGCTGGAGATAGCTTGCGCAGAGACTCCCTGGCCTCTTCCGGAATATCCAGCCCGTCAACAAATGTTAGCAGAGCCTCTTTCGTTATCCCCTGTCCACGGGTTAATGCTTTCAGTTTTTCATATGGATTCTCTACCCCATAGCGGCGCATGACCGTCTGAATTGGTTCTGCCATAACCTCCCATGTATTATCCAGATCTTCCGCCAGACGAGCCTCGTTAATCTCCAGTTTTCCTATGCCTCGCAGGGTGGAGTTATAGGCGATCAGACTATGGGCAATACCTACACCAAGGTTTCTCAATACTGTTGAGTCTGTCAGATCACGTTGACCACGAGAGATTACAAGTTTCTCCCCAAGGTGCCCCATAATGGCATTGGCTATTCCAAGATTTCCCTCCGAATTCTCAAAATCAATCGGGTTTACCTTGTGCGGCATGGTTGATGAACCTACCTCGCCCTCAATGGTTTTCTGTTTGAAATAACCCATTGAGATATACCACCAGACATCTCTGTTATAGTCGAGCAGGATAGAGTTGAATCGACTGATCACATCAAAGAACTCGGCAATATAATCATGCGGCTCAATCTGGATAGTGTAAGGGTTAAAGTCCAACCCAAGTGATTCTACAAAGCTCTGTGCAATAATCTCCCAATCAAGGTCGGGGTAGGCAGAAAGGTGGGCATTATAGTTTCCTACAGCACCATTGATCTTCCCCAGAAACTCAATCTTGGTGAGCTGTTCACGCTGGCGCTGTAGACGATAGACAACATTGGCAATCTCCTTGCCCATGGTTGAGGGGCTGGCTGGTTGACCATGAGTACGACACAGCATGGGTACGTCGGCAAACTGATGTGCCAGTGCTGAAAGGGCATCAACAATCTCATCCATTTTTGGAAGGATGGATTGAGTGCGAGACTCTCTCAACATCAGCGCATGTGAGAGGTTGTTTATATCCTCTGATGTGCACGCAAAGTGGATAAACTCACTAACTGCCTCCAACTCATCATTGCCGGCTATCTTCTCTTTTATAAAGTACTCAACTGCTTTTACATCATGGTTGGTTGTACTTTCGATTGTCTTGATGCGTTGTGCATCCTCCTCATTGAAGTGGTCAACAAGATGGTTAAGAAGATTGTCTGCATGTTCCGAGAGTGGAGGAACTTCTGCTATGCCACTATTTGCCGATAGCATCTGTAGCCAGCGAACTTCTACCAAGACACGGTGACGAATCAATCCGAATTCGCTGAAAATCATGCGAAGAGCGGTGGTTGCACGCCCATAACGACCATCTACAGGGGAGACAGCGGTGAGAGAACTGAGTTCCATTAGATGAGAATCCTTGAAAATATAGTGATTACAGCTAGTCATTATAACCTCAGAGAGGTGATGGTCACAGAGAAAAGCGAGACGACAAGGTTACAAGATGAGAAAATGGAGAGATGAGTATAGATAGAGAGAAAGATTGCGCACTGCTTAATGAGCTCAAACAGGATCTTGTATTTCAGGACAATCTGCTTGGTACCCAACTTACATTCAATACTACCTGGGGGATTTTTAGCCCAAGAGGGATAGATGATGGGACCCATCTGTTGCTGAAATATCTGGAGGTGGAGGCTGATGAGACAATTATTGATATCGGTTGTGGGTATGGTCCTCTAGGTTTGGCTCTGGGGGGGCAGGCACCTGATGGAGAGGTTCATATGGTGGATAGAGATTATGTGGCTGTAGAGTATGCAAATAAAAATGCCAAAATAAACAGGATGAGTCACTGTCGGGCATATACCTCCAATGGATTTAGCGAAGTACCAGAGAGCATGCGTTTTGACACAGTTGTATCCAATGTGCCGGCAAAAGTTGGTCGAGAGATGTTGACCATTTTATTGTGTGATGCCAGGTCCAGAATGAATCCCGGGGGGCAGATTGTGGTTGTTACAATCAATGGGTTGCGTGATTTTATCAAGCGTAATTTCAAAGAGGTATTTGGGAACTACAAAAAACTCAAGCAGGGCAAGGCCTATACTGTGGCCAGAGCAATCATGGAGTAGCCTCTAAGGCTCCATGTCATACTGGCTAATCAGCCTTCTCAGGCGTGGGCGAGATACCCCCAGAATTTCACAGGCCCTTCCCTTATGCCATCCTGTGGCATCCAGAACGCGCAGTACATGTTCTCGCTCAACCTCTTGCAGAGATCGATTGACCTGGTCACTGACTGTTTCTGCCCGTTGCAGGGTTGAGTTCAGAGATTGATTCGGAAGGTCGCTTGCAAGAGCGCCGCTACAGAGATTTTCAGGTATCAGATCTGGGGTTATGGAGTCTCCTGGAGATAGTGCAACAAGCTTGGTTAGCAGGTTTTCCAGTTCACGAATATTCCCGGGCCAATCATACTGCTGAAAACAGTTGATAACCTCCATGCTTATCTGGCTTACATTTCTTCCCAGTTCACTGTTGATACGATCCAGCAGGCTACGTACCAGATCCAGCAGATCATCCTTGCGTTCACGAAGTGGTGGAATATGGATAGTTACTACCTGGAGTCGATAGAATAGATCGGCACGGAACTCACCATTTTTAACCCGCTCATCAAAATCTATATTGGTAGCAGCTATAACACGTGCATTGTTGGTGATTGGATACTTGCCACCAACTGGAGTGAACTCCTTCTCTTGTAGTACACGCAGTAATTTTGCCTGCATGTTTGGTGAGAGCTCTCCAATTTCATCAAGAAATATGGTTCCTCCCGAGGCAAGCTCAAATTTGCCAAGTTGTTTGGATGTGGCGCCGGTGAATGAGCCTTTTTCATGACCAAAAAGATCTGATTCCAGCAGGGTTTCGACAACGGCAGCACAATTTACGGCCACAAATGGACCGTCTGCAAGCTTTCCAGAGTTATGAATAGCATTGGCTACCAGCTCTTTTCCTGTGCCACTCTCTCCGGTAATAAGAACTGTGGCTGGGCTCTGTGCCACCATACCGATGGTCTTGAAAACCTCTCGCATCACATTGCTGTGGCCAACCATGGTTGAGCGGCTACTTGATGTGGATGCAGGTTCAACCATCTGCTCAGTAGGACCATCTTGTGCCAGCAGGCGGGCTATCGACTGATCAAGTTCATCGATATCAATTGGTTTATGAATATAGTCATCAGCACCATTCTGCATTGCCTGAATAGTGCTCTCCATATCATGAAATGCAGTAATCATGATTATGTGTGCCTTGGGGAAAGTAGTAACAAATTCTGGTAGCCCCTCCAGTCCGGTTTTCCCCGGCATCTTAATATCGAGAATAATGATTTCAGGGGGGAGAGGCAGGGCTGATCCGGATGCGATTCCTTTATCAACACTGTGGCTGGTTGTAACACTGTGCCCCTGCGCACCAAAATGGAGTTTAAGGGTTCTGCAGCTTGCCTCATCGTCATCGACAATTAATATATTTGCCATAATTCAGCTCTCTCTAAATAATCTATATGCGGAAGGACAATTGTCATGACTTGCTTGTGGTTTCAGCCGTATCATCAAGTTTTTTGGTTTTAATGAATGTTGTCGGTGCTCTGTCTGCTTCAGTATCTGGAATATTATGTTTCATGTGGGTAACCGGAAGCGTAATAACTACACAAGTGCCAACCCCATTATTGCTCTCCATGGATATGGTTCCATTGTGTTGTTCAATAACTCGTTTAACGATAGCCAGCCCAAGTCCTGTCCCCTTTGATCGGCTGGTGACAAAAGGCTCAAAGATTTCGTCTCTGTTTGATTCATCTATCCCTGTGCCATTGTCGCAGATCTCTAGCTGGATGATTGAGCCATCATCATGCAGATCCATGCGTGCATTGATGATTATTTTTGGTCTGTCTGGGGCTGCTTCGGTAATCGCATGGATTGCATTGCTTAGCAGGTTGGTTAATACACGACGCATCTTGGTTTTGTCGACCTGTATTGTGGGTAGGCCGGCTGGATAGTGGGTGATTACGTCAATGCTGTTTTCAATGATCTGTTTTTGAATGGCATTGATTGCGGTCTCGGTTAATTTATCAAGGCTGCTCCAGGAGAGATCCAGTTCATCTGGTCGGGAATATGCGAGTAGCCCGTCCAGAATACTCTCCATGTAACGAATCTGTTGTAGCCCAATTTCATGCAACTCTCTATCTTCAGCGTTTCCGCCCTCTTTTTTGCTGAGAATCTGTAGCCCCATTTTGATGGATGAGAGAGGGTTGCGCAGATCATGAGCAACCATGCTGGCCATGCGTCCAACTACAGCAAGAGTCTTGGCTTGTGCTAACTCATCTTTTCGTTTCCGAATCTCCTCTTCAAGATCTTTTTGTGCAGTGATATCTTCCTTAACGGAGAGGAAGTGAGTTATCTCACCATCTTCGTTGCGAATTGGTGACATAAGGGCGGACTCCCAATATAGTTCACCGCTCTTCTTTCTATTATGAAGGATGCCGCGCCACTCTTTTCCACTACTGATTGTCTGCCACAGATCTCTGTACTCTTCTGGAGAGGTGTCTCCTGATTTCAGGATGCGAGGGTTTTTTCCTATTACCTCTTGTGGCAGATAGCCGGTGAGTTCGGTGAATTTTGGATTGACGTACTCAATTCTGCCAGTTCTGTCTGTAATCAGGATTACAGCAGGGCTCTGTTCAGCAGCACGCGCCAGCTTGGTAAGCTCTTCACGAGTTTGGTGCTGCTCAGTAATGTCCTGTCCAATACAGGTGATGCTCTCTATCTGGTTTGCATCATTAATAGTGGTTGTTGAAGTCCATGCAATCAGTCTATTCTTGCCACGAAAATCAATAATATGAGACTCATGGTAAGTTGACCCCTGCAAGCCATCTTCTCCATCAAGAATCTGTTTTATCCCGTTTATACTGTCACCATCAGGAACAAAATTATCAAACCAGTTTTTTCCGATCACATCACTGCGACGTTTTCTGAGCAGGTGTAGCAGGTAGTTGTTGCAGAACAGGATGTTGCCATCCAGATCAATGGTGAGTGCGGCAAGATGTATCTCTTCAAGAGTGTCTCGGAAGCGCAGCTCATTTGCCCGCTGTAGCTCATGTTCCTCTCTGCGTATGATGTTGTTGGTGAGTAGCAATGACAGTAGTGAGATAAAGAAGAGAATTGCTATATAGAGCAATCTGTTTTTCTGCAGAAAACCAAGTGGCGTGGACTCAAGGTTGGATGTTGGCAGGTAAGAGATAACTTTCCAGTTATATCTATTTAGCTGATCTGTGCTGATTATATGGTCAGTTGTTCCTGCTCTTATCTGGGCAACCCTGAGAGGGTTTACAGTTATATGCGAGAAGAGGCCGTTTGCTGTAATGAACTGCCCGGATTTTGTGCCACTAATATGGCTCCATTCACTTTTAAACTCACTACTGAAAATATTGTCAGGATTGCCCAGCATGAATCCCCACTCTTTTTCCGGATTATTATGGCTTAGCCAGTATCCGTCACTGTTAACCAGATGCACCCTGTCCGTAATAGAGGCCACAGCACTTCTGAAGTTGTTGACGAGATCGATACCAAGATAGTTGAGTACGATCATCCCCCGACGCTCACCAGAAGATGAGTAAATAGGGGTGACAAATCTGATAACAGGTTTGTATGGGGTCTCCAGGCTGTTATTCTCAATATTAAGGTCCATAGGAGACAGGTAGACCTCACCATCAAGAAGTTCGAGCCCCTCTTTGATGTAGTATCTGTCAGACTTGTTTTGCAACTCTGAATCTGCAACCGAGATTCCACCCTTGTTACTGTAGTTTATTCGGCAAAGCTCATTGCCGGAATCGTCTATATAACGGATCTGATCATATATTCCGTTGTTGTTGGCAAAACTCAGAAACAGCTGGTTGATGTCGCTCTTCTTTTGAGCCATTTCTGTCTTGTCTACAAACATGATGTTATCCATCTGTTCTGCAAGGAAGAGCAGGTCAGAGACAATCTTCGATATATCTTTTGTAATCATCTCCTCGGCAAGGTGAATATTTAGCTCTTCAGCTCGCTTGATTGCGTTACCACGCACCTCATAATCAGAGTAGAAATGGATAGTGGCAGCCACAAACAGGACAACTATCATGGGTAAAAGGAAGAGCATTAACAGGCGGCTCTTCTTTAACAGTGATGGAGTGTAGTGGTGTAGCGTCATCCGCAACGACTCCTTATCTCCAGTTCAACACGATCCAGATAATCGTCTAGGGATTCACCCCCGTCTCTGGGGACCAGAAAAATCAATTTTGCAGCAATCAGATAAGGTCTTCGCGCCCCATCTCCAGCTGGACGTTCATCCTGTAGATTGGCCTTCAGATAACGTAGTGCCTCTTCAGGATTTTCACAGTAGCGTGGGAGTGATACCTCATCGGCATACCACTCAATAGCTGAAGAGACAGATAGCATCAGCACTACAACCACAACAACAAAAGGAAAAATCTTTCCAATTGGGAAGGCATCCGTATACATGTTTTCCTGATTACTCATGATGTATGAAGCACCGAGTGGTCGGATGGTCTCCAAATTGAGCGAATGGTTGATACTGATGCAGTAGATGGAGAGATGTTCTCTTGTTTGAGAATCTCCGCTGATAAAATTTGCCCCTGGGCGATACGGTCACGTACTGAGACTCCTCCAATGTAGTTGGCAGCAATATGGATACCAGGGGAGGATGATATATTCGATTTTATCTGCTTCACTCGTGCAGCATATCTGCCATGGTATAGAGGTAGTGCGTCCTGGTGGCGGTGTAGTGTCACCATCTCTGGAGCCCCGTTAATTCCCAAAATTGGTTTAAGAGCAGAAACAGTTCTCTCTACAATCTCCTCACTCTTCCATTGCTGGATCTCCGGGTGACGTGCACCGCCCAGATATGTGGTTAGCAGAATCTTGCCCTCGGGGGCGCGATTGTTGAAAAGGCTGCTCATCCAGATATTGCCATTGAATGGTGTGTTCTCGGATTTCGGAGTAAGGAAGCCGGTACCATCCAGAGAGTGGTCAATCTGACCACGGTCAAAGCCTGTGTGCAGTACTGTGAGGGGGGCATATTCAATCCCGTCCAGAAGTCGACTTGCCTCAGGGGATATCGAGCTTAGCAGAGTTGCAGTTACTGCTGCCGGGGTGCTGAAAATTATATGGTGAGCATCCTGTTCAATCTCTATGGATTGTGGGGATGACCTGTCATGGCCAAACAGACGCCATTTCGGGCTGTTGTTGGTTGATCCAGGTGCTCTTTCAATTGCTGTTGCCTCAAGATTGGTACGGAAGGTGATCCCCGACTGTCGTGCCAACTGTTCAACCAGGGTAGACATGCCTCCCTTAAAGGAGAAAGTCTCGGTAATGCATCCACTCTTTTTTCGATTGAATTTGTGAATCATGGCGCCTGCTGTCAGGCTACCATATCTCTTTTCCAGAGCAGTCAGTCTTCCAAGTGTTGCCTCGGCATTGGCCAGATCTGGATCGGAGGCCAGGGTTCCGGAGACAAATGGGTCCATCGCCTTTTCCAGAAGCTCTCTACCAAAACGGCGTGTAATAAACTCGCTAACCGTCTCATTCTCACTGCCACCACGAGGAATAAATGGCTCAGCCAGCATTCTCAGCCGTCCTCTCATGCTCCAGCTTTTAGAGAAGAGGACGCTCTGCATATTCATGGAGATGGAGTTGAGTTTCCCGTTGCTTAACAGGTATCGATTCTGCTCTGCAAGTTGGGTGCGACTGCTCTTTAGTTTCTCAAGCCCGCTCTTTGCTATCAGCTCAGCAACCTCGGGACGGAAGTTCAGCAGCAGGGCTGCAGCCTGCTCCATTGTGTACCCATCATGCTCGGTGGTCTTTATCTTTCCTCCGGGTCGTTTGTCACGCTCCCAGATCTCCACCTCCATCCCGGCCTGGCTCAACCACCATGCAGTTGAAAGTCCGGAGATACCGCCACCAACAATCAATACCTTTTTGGTCACTGTTTGGCCCCCTCTTTTTTGGAGGTTCGTGGTCTCTTTAGCTCTGCCTTCATCTTGTCGAGCATCTCACGATCCAGAATACCCAGGCCCTCACCATTCTCACCTTGATGGCTCTCAACGTGGGTACGAATTTCTCCAAAACGTTTCTCGGCCTGGGGGTTGTCTTTCAGGCGTGGCACCCGTTTTTTGGCAATCTCCCAAGCATCAAAATTCAGCTCATCCATGCCAAAGCCACGAAGTCTGCGTACCGCCTTCATCATTGCCCGATTACGAAAACGGGTAAGGTCATCAGGAGTGATGATGGACAGCCCTTCCCGACGCGCATTGAATTCAGCCGCTTTCTTGATTCCGGCACGAACAAATTCTGGTGCACCCTCAACCCTTTTCAGGGCAACAAGATCCCACTCAACTCCGGCAATCTGGGTATCAATAATAATCTGGATATCGCCAGCAGTTACAGTTATCGAGTTGCGCTGCTTTGCCGCCATCTCTGCAGCTGTCTCCAGTGTCGGCTTAACGAACATCACAACCTGTGGCTCCCTGTTAGAGAGGAAATCATCAAGCAGATTATCGGCCTCATCCTCCCAGTTGAGCCTGCGACCAGGCTCATCCTCAGCCTCCAGTCGATCCAGTAGTTTGGTATTGACCTCCAGTCGCCCCTCGGTTTGGGCTACATCTTCCGCCACCGCACGTACCCCTTCACGCAGGAAGGATGGGGTCTCATCGAGCCGTTGCTGTGCCTCGGCAGTCCAGACAAGGTGAATTTCCCCGTTATTATTGTCATCTTTATGCCCTGGACGCTTCGGCATGTTGGCGCCGAATCTTTTGCTGGAGAGCTCGGTCAGCACCTCTGAGGTAACCTCGGAGAGTCCCTGTTCCAGTACATGTTGCTCGGCACGCTTCTTGACCATCTTGCGAAGAAATCCTGGAACCCGGCCGAGCCGTTTTTCAGCCTCCGCACTCCAGGCTACATCCTCTTGCTCTGTAGAGTTGAGAGGCTGGATTATCTTCCCATTCTGTGGCTGGTAGGAGCACCATGGATCGGTATCCATCAGATCAGCTCCCAGCGCCTTGGGACGGGCACGACAACCGCCACAGAGTATCTGGTATTCGCACTCTCCACACTTTCCCTTGAGGGCTGGATTTCTTAGCTGTTCAAAGGTCTCTGACTCATCCCAGATCGAGAGGAAGCTCTGCTGACGGATATTGCCCTCCTCATCAGGGATATATGGACAGGCAGTAACACCACCCTCCGGGGTGATGCGACAATAGTGGGTTCCAGCAATACAGCCACCACCCTCGTACCCTTCGGCCCGCGTGACGGGGCTGTTGGGATCGTTCTGATAGGCGATTCGTTTGTAGTGGGGGGCACAGCGGGCGCGGATCATTAGGTCGGGGTGCTTCTGTTGTGCCGCAATGATCTGGTTAAGGGCCGCTTCATAGCGTTGTGGGGTGATGTCGGACATCTTCTCGCCACGCCCGGTGCAGACGAGGAAAAAGATGTTGAGCAGGTGGGCACCAACGGATTTGGTGAAGTCGACCATCCCCTCCAGCTCTTCGGCATTGCCTTCAGTGATGGAGAAGTGAACCTGAAAAGGGAGTTCGTGTTTGCGGCAGGCGTCCATTCCAGCCAGAGTCTTCTCCCAGCTCCCAGGGCAGCCGCGGAACTGATCATGAAATCCCGGATCAAGAGAGTCAACGCTGATGCCTGCACCCATTGCGCCAGCCGCCTTGAGTGATTTAACCCGCTTCTCATTTAGCAGAACGCCATTGGTGCCGATGACGATGGAGAGGCCTAGTTGAGATCCATGGGCAACCAACGCCTCCAGATCTTTTCGTAGCAGTGGCTCTCCTCCAGTCAGAACCACCATGGTATCGGTACTGCGGGCGGCAATCTGATCCAGTAGCTGGATCACCTCTTCAGTGCTCAACTCACCATCGCCCCCTTGTTGCAGTGTCTCTGCATCAAGATAGCAGTGGCTGCAGTTGAGATTGCAGCGACGCGTCAGGTTGATGGCAAGAAGGAAGAGATCGTTCATTATGGAAAAGCAACAGCGCCTCGCGCAAAGACGCAAAGAGGCAAAGGTTCTTTCATCGTCTTTTCTGCAGGATGTGCGTGATTGATTGTGTGGGTGATTTTTTTAGCTCTATAGATGTACTGCATCACTGAGTAGATTGTAGGTAGTAATTCGTTGCCAATGGGCATTCTGAATTGAATACCATTGAACGCTTTTCTTAGCGGCTTTGCGTCTTTGCGCGAGGCGCTGTGGCAGTTCATTTATACTGATCCGGATTGGATTCGGAGTGGAATCCGCTGCCCATCTCCCAGGCGTCACTGGCCTTGTCGACGGCGGCATGAGTCACCTGCTCGAGCCCCAACTCCCGTGCGCATCGCTCTACCTCCAGAACGACCATGCCCTGGACAAAGTCTGGAATCTTTTTGATCCGTGCGCGGGCTGCAGGGTCCCACACCATGGTGGACTGCTTCTCTTTCGATCCTGCCGCCCACTCGCTATATTTCTCCTCAACCAGCGCCTCGGTAATCTCTTCGGTGCGATGTTTTTTTGCAAACTGCTCGACTCGCTGTTTAGTCAGGTCGCGCATAAACCCTTCAGGAATACGTTCCATGCGGGCCTCGGCCTCAGGGCTCCAGTGAAGGGAGGTGCGTTGTGCGAGATTGGCAAAGGGGCAGAGGCTCGCTTTTTTCTCTGCTGGCTGTGGAGGGGTAGAGGATTGTTCTTGCATGGCCTCGGTCATTGCCTCGCGCGCTTGTTCCAATCCCGCTTCGACGACTTCCAGTGTGATCTCTTGCAACTGGTTGTCGCGGGCATATGATTCAATGCGATCCCTGCTGGAGTCGCGCATGAACCCCTCGGGAACACGGGATAGGCGCGCGAGTGCAGCAGCACCCCATGTCAGTGTGGATGAGGTAGCAGTAGCCTCTTCTTGGCCGATGAATGGCCGGATATGCTCAATCTTGACCCGATTGGAGCGCTCTCCACGTGCCTTTTTCTCTGCACGCATACTGAGGTTGCCGCGCAGTGCCAGATCCTCAATCGTCATGAGTAACTGAGAGGCATCGCTGTCCCAGCGCATGATCTTGTCGGTGACGACTCCAGCTTCTTCCGGTTTACGTTTGAGTTCGCCTGCCTCGTAGGCATCTACAATCTCTCCCATCGCCTGCTCTGCATGGTTCGGCATCAACTGGGCGGTGGCCTCTTCAACAATTCGTTCGGTAATGACGGTATGGCCACGCTCCTGTGCATAACGGAGGATCGCCATTCTGGCCATATTGCGAACAAAGGAGGGGACCTTATCCATTCTGGATTCAGCCTCATTTGTCCATGAGGTGGTGGTCTCCGCCACCACATCAATCTCTGGGCGGTAGGTGCGCTGGCTCAGTAGTACCGCACACTCGACATTGCGCAGTAATATCTCACTGTTGCCACCAATATCGAGCTCATCATCGGCATGAATCCCCAGCTTTCCGATAACCAGCAGGGAGGGGCGGGCGTTGGCGACATAGCGTTCAACTGCATCGTGCGCCTTGCCATCAAGCAGGGTGGTCTCAATCTCAACCCCATAATCTCGGGCAATAGATTCTGCCACATCCAGATGCCCCTGATAAATCTTGGCCAGACCGGAGTCGATGATCTCCTCGTGGAGCTTCTCCTGCTCCTTGAACTTGAATACCTTGCCTGCCTCCTCGGAAAGAACTCCTGCAATCCGGTTAAATGCTACGTAGTGGTAGTAGGGGTCAAAGGCGGAGATCACCTTAACCTTGCAGCTCCACTCTTTTGCCAGGGAGAAAGCCGTCAGTAATCCACCATAGGCTCTGTCAGAACCGTCAATGGCAACCACAATGGGGCCACGCTCAAGATTTATCTCTGGCTCCTTGATTACCAGAACATCAATCTCCGAGCGCCGAGCAACGCGGTCGGTTACTGTTCCCAGGCGACTGCCACGAATTGCGCCCAGCCCCAGTGCCCCCATAACCAGCAGGTCATACCTCCCACTATTGGTTTCGCGGGTCAGTTCACGATAGTTTTTCCCCTCAAGTGGACGGCGATCAAATGCAATCTCGTTTTCCGCAGCAAGCTCCTCGGCCTGGTCCAGATAAGAGTCGGTAATAATGGAGAGGCCCTTGGTGATCAAGTCATCGTGGACATCTCGTTGACGCTCCAGCTCCAGCTCCTCACGAAACTGCTCCGGCAGACCTCCCTCCATCTGGCGGAAACGGATGTCATGTAGTTTGGCAGCATAGACATGCGTGCCCGTAATTTTTGCCCCCCAGTGCGCAGCCATTTGAAAGGCCTCGGTAGTGCCGCGGTTGGAGTGGTCCGAAGAGTCAACAGCAAGCAGTATCCCCTGGTAGGTTGGAAGAGGATCTGGCTTGGTTGGTTGCTCCATTTTTACTACATTTTCATTTTGCATGTTATATAACCTCTTTTTACGGCCTCTTGTGGCCCCTCTCTCTTGTTTATGAATACTTGCAAAAGCACACTAATAATGCGGTTTTGTAAAGACCCTAAACGATCATCCCCCAATAGAGGGGGATGATGTTACAGATTTGTTGGTTGTTCCTAGATCACCATGTACCAAATGATAATGGTGCAGACAACAACCATGTTGATAGCTCCACCTGTAAGTACCATACGGTCAAACAGGGTGAGTTTCTCTGGAAGCAGACGTCTCATTACTTCATCTTGATATCAACAGTTACAGTATCGCCACCCTTAACAGTAGCCTTGCCTTTTCCTGGCTTGAGGAAGCCATTGAAGGCCCTGACCTTGTATTTGCCAGGAGGTACGTTGTCGATAGTGTACTTTCCGTTGCCATCTACCACAGCGTAGTATGGGCTCTTGGCCACAAAGACGAAACCGTGCATAAAGTCATGAGCATCACACTCAACCTTCATGGCATAACCTTTTTTCAGCTTTACAGTCTTGGTCACCTTGCTGCCCTGGTCAGGCTGGCTCACATTTGCAACGGTCTTTTTAGGCCCTTTGACGGTACCGGTCATCAGCTCATAGGTGTGAAGATTGTGAAGAACAGGATCAGAGTTGATAGCAGTCATCTTGCCGCCATTTTGCATGATAGAGAGGAATGGGGTGAATTCGCATCCTTTCTGATCTACATTGATCTCAGCAGGAGTGTCTCCCCACGCCTTGCCTGATTTTACCTTAGTCAGATAGACAACTGCATTGAGCAGTGCCTTGCCGTTGGTCTGAACGTAATCGATGATGCGCTGGTCATTGCCACATACGGCATTGTCCTTCTTTATGTCATAAACCTTGTGGGCAGACTTTGGTGCAGCCTTCTTCAGGGTTACGGTTCCGGTGATGGTGCCGCCATTAGCGACATCAACCACCTTGTAGCCAGCCTCTGAGCTGAGTGGGGTGAATGCAGCAGCAGTGATTGCTACAGCAGAGAGTGTCTTAAGTAGACGTTTTGATGTTTTCATGTCAATTTGACTCCTGGGTTAAATAAAACAAAATAGTTAATGAAAAAATAGTTACTTTATGCGGCCTGAAGATGGTCGGGTTCCTGGCTGGTTTGGTATATCTCCTCCAGCATCTCGATCACAAATCTGCGCTCCGCACTGCTCTGCATGGACTCCAGCAAGGGTAGCAGATGGTTTGCACCGATTACAGGGTCGAGAATTCTAAGTGCTCTTCCCATATGTCTTGCCTGTTCACCGGCACCAGCAAAACCTGCGTCCAGTATCTTTAGAATAAATTCTTTGCTCTCTTGGGGGCTTTCTGTGCCACTACTTAACAGCGAGGTTATTGCATCAGCCGCATATTTTCTGACTGAGGGTTGGTCATCTTCCAGTTTCTCACTGATTTTCTGCAAGATTTCACTGTTGGCAACCTCGTTGGTCACCATGTGAGCCTCTTCTACAGAGTCAAGTTTGCTTGAGGCAATGGTGGCAAGAGCACGCACCGACTCCATTCGTACAACGGTATCATCATCATCCAAACATTCAATCAGGGTTGGTATGGCAGCCCGGTTTTCCATTGCTCCAAGGGCGCGGATGGCAGCCATGCGAATGTCGGGGTCACCAAAATGGACCTGAGATATAAGTGTTCCCTGTGTATCAAGCAGTTTTGGGTTGGCCGGATTGCCAGCAGCAATCTCCGCCAGGGCCTCGGCAGCCAATCTACGAATCTCATGGTCATCATCACTAAGCGCAAGATTTAGCTCATTTATTGCCAGATTACTTTGTTGACGCCCCAGAATGGTTGCCGCCATGCGACGCACATCAGTATGTATGTCCTTGTTCTTGAACCTGCGTTCACGGCGAACTGTCGCCTCCTCGTTATCCTCCAGGATGCCAAGATACTCCTTGGTCTCTTCATCAAACTCCTCTTCAGCTGGGGCCTCCTCCTCATCCAGCAAAAGGGCTGCCTCAACATTATCCATTGCAATGGCATCGAGTGTTGAGACACTATCGCGGCTTTCACCCTCCAGGGTTGGTGATTCAGGAAAGTCTGGCAACGCAGGTTCTTCGCTCACGGTATCTTCTTCCGTACCATTTTCAGTGTTGTTCTCCAGATCAACACTCTTGTTGAACTGAACCTCCTGAGACTGGGCAACCACCTCCTTCTGCTCCTCCTCCTCTTCCTCACGAGTCAGGTCAATCTCGCCATGGAGTGCCGAGAGGATGATCTCAATGGGGCGCGGATGATTTTCACTGTCATCACTGTCAGATGCTGCTACATATTTATCCTCACAATCCATAAGAGAGATCAGGGCGGCCAGACGAACAGGCTGTTCAGGATCGCTTAGTGCATTGGTGAGTGCATCAACTCCTGAATCTGTTATCTGGTCCATTAGTGACAGGCTAAGTGCGGCCTGTCTACGAATAGCGATTTCGTTACTGTCATCAGCAAGCAGAGTGACCAGTTTCTCTTCTGCATCACTGGTGTTCAGTTTTGAGAAGAGCTTGGTCGCTGCAGTAGAAGATTCAATGTCAGCATCACCGATTAATTCAATTATGCGATCAATGACTTCACCACCAAGCTTCTCTCTCAATACCTCTCTGCGCAGATTTGCCAGGGTATTGAGTGAGGTTGCACGTACCAGGGCGCTCTCATCGTCAAGAAGACCAGTAAACAGGTCTACAGTCTCCTGGGTTGGGTTTTTCATCTCTCCCAATGTGGTCGCAGCATGTGCTGCTGCACTGCGCACTTCGTCACTTGGGTTCTTTAGTAACAGCATAATGGCCGGCAGGTATCTCTTCGCATCCTGCTCCTCCAGGGCCTTAATTGCATGTACGCGGACATCAGTGTGTTTGGAGCTTAGTGCTCTACCAAGAATCTTGACTGCCTCTGCAGAATTTGACCGTCCCAGAGCGGTAGCCGCACGGCGCTGTTTACGAACATCCCCTTCATTCAGGATCTTTTCCAGGGTTTTGATGCTCTCTTCACTACCAATAGCGGCCATGGATCGCAGAATCTCTGGCTCTATATCTTCACCTTCAATGCTGTTGAGCAGTCGTTCCAGTGCAGGTACAGCGTCATTGGCCTTTAGCTTGCCGAGTGATTTAACCGCAGCGAGCTGAACATCCCACCAGAGATCCCATCCATCCTCGATGTAACCTATCTCATCATCACGATTCTCCATAACGCGCATCAGCTCAGGTACTGCGGATTGGTCGCCGAGTTCCCCCAGGGCCTTGGCAACGGCAGTTTTTACCTCGCCATCAGGATCTTTCTCAAGAGACTCAATTAGTGAAGCAGCGACCCCCTCGCCACCAAGTTTTCCGAGTGTGGATGCTGCATCAACACATACATCAATATCCTTGTCTCTAAGGAATGGCAGAACTTTTTTGGATACACTATTTGTAGCTGATGGGGCACAAAGTTTCCCCAGAGCCTGAGTTACATAACAGCGATCAGCTTCGTCACCGGTCTCTAGCAGGTGGGTTAATGCATCAATTGTTTTATTCAGGCTCATGGTATTAGGCTCTCTATATAAAAATTATCTTTAGAATTCAGTAACAGTATGCATAAGGTGTGCCAAATACTTTATCTTATTGATAATCAATGGGTTGATTATCTGGATATTTATATACTACCAGGTAAATTGAACGATATGTTCAATTGGAAGAATCGTTCCATAGATTATTGAACAAAACGTTCAGTTTGTGAACATTATGGTCTATTTTTTATAAACTTAAAACTGAACAAAACGTTCACATTCATATGTAACAGACTGTAAAATAAAATATATTTATAAAATTTTTATTTATGGCATATAAAATGCAAGTAGTTGGCGGATATTGGCATTAAACCAAGGGTTGGCTATGACAGAAGAGAACGAGAACAGAGAAAGTGTTAAGCAGGATAGTGAAGAGGTGACATGGGGGCCGAAGCTGTTTCTGGCGGTAACAGGCGGTGTTCTTCTCTTCTTCTGGTGGCTTCTGATCTATTCAGGTGGTGTGGTATTACACCACTGACTTTTCAAACACCAAAGCGCTCATAATCATTTAGCAGGTAAACTGATGAAAACTGGAATTGCATTTGTAGTTGCCCTTTTTGTGGCATTTTTTCTGTTCTATGGAATGGATCATCTCATCATGGGAATGCAGGGGCTTCCTCTGAATCTCGACATGTCGCCGGCGCAGTAGAAGGAATAAAAATCCAATGAAACAAAGACTATTTTTCTGGGTATTGCTCTTCTCTGTCATTGTGGCAGGGATGTTTGGGGGTGATTTCGGTTCACCTTCACTACTCAATGAGGCTCTCGCCTCTGATGCTGTAGTAGAGGAGGGGGCGCAACTGGCTTCAGCTCCTCAGCCAAATCGTGGCGATTATCCAAATATAGGGGTCAGTAGTCGGGCGGTTGTGTGGGTTATCGCACAGATGCACCTCTTCTTTGGGGCGCTGGTGTTGGCGGTACCGATGTTTGTGGTCGGTATTGAGTTTATGGGTTTCAAAACCGGTGATGAGCGCTATGATGATATGGCCCATGAGTTCATGAAGATCAGTATCACCGCCTACTCCATTACTGCGCTGTTTGGTGGAACCCTGGCGATTGCCCTCTTCCTGCTCTATCCAACCTTTATGAGCTACATGATGGAGGTGTTCGGGGCACAGATGTTGGTCTATGCGGTGCTCTTTTTCCTTGAGAGCTTCTTCCTCTATATCTACTACTATGGCTGGAATGTACTCCGTTATGGTAACAAAAAGTGGATCCACCTCTCTTTGGGGATGATGCTCAATGGGGTAGGGCTGACTCTGATGTTTATGGCTAACTCCTGGTCCACCTTCATGATGGCCCCATCCGGGGTGAGTGATGTGGGTGCAGTGGTGGGGAATATCTGGGAGGTTATGAAGGGGCCGCTGTGGAACCCAATCAATCTGCATCGATTCATCGCCAATGTCGCCTTTGGTGGAGCCGTAGTAGGGGCCTATGCCGGGTTTAAGTTTCTTGCAGCAAAAACGCAGGAGCAGAAAGCACACTATGACTGGATGGGATATACCTCTAACTTTATTGCGATCCTCGCCTTTTTACCCCTCCCCTTTGCGGGCTATTGGTTGATGGCAGAGGTCTATGCATACTCTCAGCAGATGGGAATTACCGCCATGGGTGGTATTCTTGCGTGGCTCTTTATTGTACAGGCGGTATTGATTGGAACCATCTTGTTGGCAGCCAACTACTATCTATGGTCAGGGATGTCTCGTACCGAGGGCTCCAAACGCTATCAGGGGTTTATTAAGTGGATTGCTGGAACGCTTGTGGTCTGCTTTCTGATCTGGATGACCCCTCACACCTTGCTGCTAACGGCAAGCGAGATCTCCGCCTTGGGTGGAAGTCACCACCATATTCTTGGGCCACTGGGGATCATGCCGGCGAAAAATATTGCGGTCAATCTGATGTTGATTATGACCTTTCTCTCCTTCCAGCTCTACCGTCGATCCGATAAAGTGGCAACCGTCTCTTGGGCGCCAGTTGGAAATGCACTGATGACAGCCATCTATATTGTGGCGATTGTGAATATTATCTTTGCAGGTGTCTATTATGGATATTTCACTAATACGGTATACAAGGTCGGATCCAGTGTGACCCAGGTGGTATCTACCTTGATGGTGATTATCATTGGGGTAATGCTGGATGGCATCATGTATAAAAATGCCAAAGTGAAATTTCCTGCAGTTTGGGGAAAAGTCTCCAACCGTTCACAGTATGCACTCTTCGCCCTACCGGTTGCCTTTACCTGGTTGATGGGATTGATGGGATATGTACGCTCTTCGGTCAAGACCCATTGGCATGTCTATACGGTGATGAAAGATAACTCACCAGATAACTATATTCCTGCAATTGGTTATGCGGGAAATATGGTTACTCTGGTTACGGTACTGTTTATTGTCTTCCTGTTATTCGTGTTCTGGATTGCCAACCTTAGTGGGCAGAAACAGATTGCACCCCAAGCTGCCAATGGTGAAAAAGGAGCAGAGGGATGAGTCAGAGTAACCAGGTACTTCCAAAGATATTGGCATTTAGTGTGGGGCTGGTGTTGCTCTTTACCTTTGTTGCCAACATTCTTCCACAGGTTGAGGGCGAGGCGCCGGTGGACAAGAAGGTGGATCTCGGTGCGCTCACCATGGATGGCTTTGTCTCGATGGGAGAAGAGTTATTCAAGGGGAAGGGGACCTGTACCCTCTGTCATAATAATCTTGGGCGCGCGCCTGATATTCTGGCATTGAATATGGTGGAGACTGCCGCTGAGCGGTTAAAAGATGAGCGCTATCAAGGAAAATCTACTGATTCGGCCAGTTACTTTATGGAGTCAATGGTAGACCCCTCGATCTATGTGGTGGCGAGCTTTGGAAAGAAGGGCAGTAATGATACGGAATCACCTATGCCCGCTGTGAATAAGGCCCCCATTAACCTTTCAGCGATAGAGATGGATGCGGTCATCGCCTTTATGCAGGCCAAGGATGGTGGTGAGGTTACGGTGGAGCTGCCTACAGAGGCTCCAGTGGTCGATGAATCTGCTGTCACAGGCGGCGGAGCACCTGCCCCGGCAGCAACTGGTGAAGAGGCGGTAGGAAAATATGGTTGTGCGGCCTGTCATGTTATTAACGGTTCAGGAGGCGATCTTGGTCCGGACCTGACTGGGCTAGGCAGCAGACAAAATGTTCTGGTTATTCAACAGAGTATTGTTGATCCAAATGCAGTTATTGCAGATGGATTTGCCCAAGGACTTATGCCGGCTGATTTTGGTGACAAGATGACAGTCAAGGAGTTGTCGATGATTGTTGAATTGCTGCAGGGGCAGTAGTCGAGATTTCAATGGCAGCGGATGCTGCGATTTTTTTAACTTTTTATCAATGTAAGGAATTAATAATGAACAAGGTAATGATTAGTGTTGTGGCAACTGTAGTAATGGCTTCAAGCCAGTCTGTAATGGCCGATGCCGCCGGTGATTTTGCCGCCGGCTGTTTTGCCTGTCACAGCCCTGCAACTGCAGCTGCAGTAGGCGCTCCTGGCATGGGTGATAAGGCTGCCTGGGCGCCACGCATCGCCAAGGGTATGGATGCACTCTATGCAACCGCAATCAATGGCTCTCCAACAAACCCACTGATGATGCCGCGTGGTGGAACCGCTTTGAGTGATGATGCGCTAAAGGCTGTGGTGGACTACATGGTTGAGCAGTCAAAATAAGTTGGCTGATATTTTTTTACCAAAATAGCTATTAGAGATTTGGAGTAGACCCCCCATGAAACGATTTGGAATTTCGGCATTCTGGCAGGCAATTATTGTAACTATTGCGGCCTACCTGATATTTACCAATGCCTTTCCTCCATTGATGCCAAAGTCACTGGTGGTTCAGTTTATGCTGATTACCGTGATAGGGGTGCTACTCTACTTCTCTTTTGATGATGAGCGCTGGGCAGAATTTTTAAGTCCCATTCAGAATGTTCTGCGAGGCGGTGGTTTCCGTTTGACGGTTACCCGTTGGCTCTTCCTGCTTGCAATCCCTGCAGTGGTTGGTTACACAACCTATGGGTTGGTCAAACCATCACTGGACTCTCCTGTGGAGCTGCGCCAGGTTCATCCTGCCCCTCCATCAACCGTCAAGATCTGGGGCAAGAATTTTGATCTAAACAGTCTGGAGAGCCCGATCCGTACCGAGGTGCTGACCCAGTGGAAGAGTGGTGAGCGTGAGGGAGCCATGGAGATCTATAACGAGTCAGTCAATGCGGGCCGTGATGTCTACTATGGCAACTGCTTCTTCTGTCACGGTGATCTGCTGGATGGCAAGGGCCACTATGCGGAAGGGTTTAACCCTCAACCCATCAATTTTCAGGATCCAACTGTAATTCCACAACAGCAGGAGGCCTTCCTCTTCTGGCGTGCGGCAACAGGTGGTCCAGGTCTGCCCAAGGAGGGAACTCCATGGAACTCTGCAATGCCGGTCTGGCACGAAATGTTGAGTGAGGATGATATCTGGAATGTGCTGATGTTTATCTTCGACTACAACGAGCAGGTTCCAAGAATCTGGAATCTGGAAGATTCTGAGGCAGCTACAGGAATCAGAGACTCTATTCTCGAGGCCCGCAAAGGGATGGGGGGAGATGAACTCTACCAGTTCCGCTGTATGGTCTGTCACGGTGAGGAGGGCATGGGTGATGGTGTTGCTGCAGAGTTGATGTACCCCAAGCCACGTGATTTCTCCTTGTCGATGTTTAAATACAAAAGCTCTCCAGGAACAATCCTGCCAAGGGATGAAGATCTTTTCCATACCATCAAGTTTGGACTGGATGGTACGGGAATGCCAGGTTGGGGAACCCTGCTTAGCGATGAGCAGATCAGTAGTCTGATACCGGTAATCAAGTCGTTTGATATTGCCGCAGCATGGCCGCCAGAAGAGGCGGATGATGAAGATTATGATGAGGATAGCGGCCGTTATCTGAAGGATGATTTCCAGGTAATTACCGAGCGTGAACCGGAAGAGGGACAGATTGCATACACCCCGGAGTCAATAGAGAAGGGCAAGGCTGCCTTCGAAAAGTCATGTACAGAGTGTCACGGTGATACTGGACGAGGCAATATCATGTCCGGTAAACAGCTAGCGGATGACTGGGGTAATCGTATCTGGCCACGAGATCTGACCAAGCCATGGACTTGGCGCGCCACCAACTATACTGCTGGCAAGACTCCGGAAGAGAGCCGAGATCAGACTGTGCGCAATATCTATAGTCGACTATCTATCGGCATACCAGGAACTCCAATGCCAGCTCACCGAGCTACAGAAGAGGGGAATAAAGATCCGGTAAGTCTGGAGGATCGTTGGCATATTGCCAATTATGTATACAGCCTGCGCGAAACCACTACCCAGCTGGGTGATAATAATGTGATTCGTGCAGCCAAGGTAGCTGGGGCTCTCCCTGATAGTATGGATGATGCCGGTTGGGAAGGGGCTGAGCCTACAACTCTGATGATGGTTCCTAATATCATCAAGGAAGAGCGTCTCTTCACCCCGCTTAATGATGCAATTACTGTGCGTGCCCTCTACAACAAAAAGGAGATCGCCCTGCTGCTGGAGTTTGATGACCGTACTGATAGTCGTCCCGGTGAAGAGACCTCGGAGGGAATTCAGGATGAGGATCTGGAGCTGTTCTCGGATGCGGTTGCGGTTCAGTTCCCCAAGGAGGATGGATTTGAGACCTCACCGGTAGTGGTTAAGCCGTTATACCGCCACGGTGATGGCAGACACCACACAACCATGTGGTACTGGAATGCTGGTAGTGTAGAGCCGGCTGTTGCCGATTCCGGGATGTTGCTGGATGCCTCTGGCCCAGACAAGAAGATCGAGCCACGAATTGGTGATACCTCTCTCTTGACCGAAGGTAGATGGAAAGATGGTCGCTGGCAGGTACTGATGAAGCGTTCACGCAATGGTGGAGGCAGGGATGGCAAAACTGGTGATCTCAACTTTGTTGAGGGCAGATTCCTCCCCATCTCCTTTGCCAACTGGGATGGCAGTAATGGCGAGAAGGGTGCCAGACATACCCTCACCACATGGACCTGGTTGGTGCTGCCACCAGAGATTGATGAGCAGCGACTCTATGGGGTTCCTGGGGGTGTTGCCTTTGCCATCTTCCTTGCCGGCCTTATTTTGGTAAGAACCCAGCGTAGAGGTGCCAAGTAGGCTCTCTATTCTCGGACAGCCTCCAAGTAGTCTTCTCTGCAGTGATAGTTAATTGATTGCCCTTGATTTACCCTCCCGGCACTGTCGGCGAGGGTATTTTTTTGAATGTAACGTTCTGTTTGAGTGGTCAGTTGAACGATTCGTTTAAGTAGTTCACCATAGTTACAGATAAAGTGAATAATGTGTTCACTTTTTGCTATATAAGCTGGCGCTAATAATTGGGCAAATAAATAATAACTAACTGAAAACACTGATATAAGTAAAATATTATATTTTCTGGCACAGAAAATGCTTAATACTTAGTGGTTATAAATAGATTGGGCGGGGGTTATTGCCCAAAGAACCAGGTTTTTTATAGGTTCGTCAGCAGTTTTGGCGAATATTTTTTTGTTAAACCATACAACGGAGAAACAATATGGGAGAACGACTGAAAACAGTGCAAGGTGCAATCGCAGCAACGATTGCCCTGAGCCTGAGTGTCGGGGTATCCACAGCGGTTGCAGCAGGGTCTCATGGACCAGTTGCCAAGATCGATGTGAATGCTGCGAAGGCTGAGCTCGGTAAACGACTCTTCTTTGACCGCCGCCTATCGGGTGATGCGGGTATAGCATGTGCGGATTGTCACAGTCCAGATCACGGTTTTGGTAGTAAGGATGCGCTTTCACCTGGATACCCAGGTAACGGCCATTTCCGCAACGCACCATCACTGGTGAATACGGCACATAAGAAGACATGGATGCATGATGGCCGCCTCGGTACCAACCTCAATGATGTTACTCGTGAGATGCTCACAGAGGACTACATCATGAATATGGACATGCGGATGATGCAGGAACGTGTCAAACAGGATTCAGAATACCTGGCACTCTACAAGGCTGCAGGTATGAATGAGCCATCAAATGGCAGTATTCGTAAAATGCTCCCTATCTTCATGAAGACTCTGACCACACGCAATGCGCCAGTGGACAATGGGACTATGAGTGATGCAGCAAAACGTGGCGGAGCAATCTTTGACGGCAAGGGTGGATGTAACCAGTGTCATACTGGTGCCCTCTACTCAGATGGTGGTCGTCACAACACAGGTGTTCCTGAGAATCTGGATGTCTTCCTTGATCCAATGAACCATCAGGCATACCTAGCCTACGGAATTGGTATGGGGGTTGAGAATATTTTCAATACCAAACGTGATATTGGTGCGGCAGTACAGACTCATGAGGCTGACGGTTCTGACCGCGGCATGTTCATGACCCCGCAGTTACGTGGTCTCAAGTACAGTGCTCCATATATGCATAACGGCATGATGGGCACGCTTGATGATGTGGTTGAGTTCTACAATCAGGGTGGTGGTCAGGATAGCAACAAGAGCTCTCTGCTTAAGCCACTACGTTTGACTGACGGTGAGAAAGCTGATCTGGTGGCCTATCTTGAGGCACTATCAGGCGACGCACTGACTGGTCCAGAGTTTGTATGGTCCAAGCCATTCCCTGCAGAGTATGAGGTTATCGAGAACTGGAGACAGGTCGATAACCGTACACGTGCACCAATCAAATAAGCGATCAGGAGAGTTAATTATGTTTGAAAAGAAAAACAGAAACCCAATCGCTGTTGCTGTCGTAATGACTACAACATTGATGGTTGGATGTACCTCACAGGCGGGTTCTGTTGCCACCGAGACTGCAGCTGCTCCAACAGTTGTTGCCTCCATGGATAGTGGAACACCTATAGTAGCACCTGGCCTTAAGCCGGCTGGCGCCTCAATCAACCCATCTCTGGCGGCACTTGGTCCAGTACCGGTTCCTCCAGATAACCCCATCACTCCTGCAAAGGTAGAGCTGGGCAAGATGTTGTTTTTTGAGCCAGCAATCGGTGGTGATACCTCAACTCCTTGCTCTGCATGTCATGAGCCGGATCAGGGTTGGGCATGGGCCGAGGATATCTCTCGTGGATACCCAGGTACTGTTCACTGGCGTAACAGCCAGACTGCGGTTAACTCAGCCTACTACCCACGTCTCTTCTGGGCAGGTTCTGTATCCTCACTAGAGGCACAGGCCAAGTCTGCGGCAGGCGGTGCAGTAGCAGGTAATGCGGAGTTCGATATTGTTGAGGCCCGTCTTGCTCTGATGCCAGAGTACAGAAAACGTTTCAATGAGGTCTTCGGCGACGAAATGCCTCTATACAGAAATGCATTCCGTGCGATTGCTGCTTTTGAGCGTGCTGAGCTGGTTCAGCGTGATGCACCAATTGATAACTACTTCAATGGTGATGACAGCGCACTGAGCGAAGAGCAGAAGCGCGGTATGGCTCTGTTTAACGGCAAGGCAAACTGTATTGAGTGTCATAATGGCCCAATGGCTACGGATTTTGACTTCTACAATATTGGTGTGCCTACTCTAGAGCGTTGGAAGACCGATGGTCTGGCACAGATAACTTATCGTTATGAGATGTATGCCAAGGGTTCAAACGAGGAGATGTATCGCAACTCCAAGGGCGATCCAGGCTTCTACTTCCGTGGTAAGAATAGCTGGGACAAGGGTAAATTCCGGGTTCCATCACTGCGCTACACTATGTATACCGCACCGTATATGCATAACGGCACACTCATGACACTGGAAGATGTTGTTGACTTCTATAATGAGGGCGGTGGCCATAATGACTACTCCAAAAACAAGAGTGATCTTATCAAGCCTCTTGGTCTGAGTGATGAAGAGAAAGAAGATCTGGTTGCGTTCCTGGAGGCATTCTCTGGTGATGAGATTGAGATTGAGCGTCCCAAGATGCCTGGTTATGCACCTCTGTTTACCAAGGCAGAGCTGATGATGGAGAAGAAATAATGAGCACTAAAACAGAAGTGACAAAGAAAAGAGAGGACCAGACTGCTGGTGAGCACGGCAAGTGCATGCTCAACCGCCGTCAGTTCCTGATGTACAGTGGTGCTACTGCAGCCACTGCGAGCACTGTCTCTCTTACCCTGTTCCCAGGAACAGCCAAGGCTGTACAGACCAAGGCACGAGTGGTTGGTTATCCTCGCAAACTGGTTGGTAAGCTGAGTGAGATGAAGGATAACGTTCCAGTAATGATCAACTATCCAGATAATGGCAAGAACTCCATGGCTACCATGGTGAAGACTGGCGTTAAATGTGGTGGTGGAGTCGGTGCTGGACGTGACCTGGTTGCATTCAGTGCGCTCTGTACACATCAGGGTGGCCCACTGCTGGGACGTTACACTGCGGTAGATGAGCATAGAGTTATGGGTTCATGCCCACTGCATCTATCTACCTACGATGTGACTCGCCATGGAATCATTGTCTCTGGTCAGGCTTATGAGAGTCTGCCACAGGTCCTCCTGGAGCTGGATGGAGATGATATCTACGCAGTTGGCATGATGGGGCTGATTTACGGCCGTAACCAGAACCTGATGGAATCTTAAGGAGAAAAAGATATGTCTACAAATTATTATCTGCCAGAAGACTCCGCACCATTGCCACCCAAGCATGCGGAAGTCCTGACTACAGCCTGTGACTACTGTATTGTTGCCTGTGGCTATAAAGTCTATCGCTGGCCTGTCGGCTCTGGTGATGGTGGTCCAACTGCTGATGCAAATGCATTCGGTCAGGACTTCCCAACCAGCGCCCTTCAAAACTGGGTAGCCCCTGCACAGCATAATGTTGTTATGCACGGTGGTCGTCCACATAACGTGATCGTTGTCCCTGATAAGGACACTCAAGCGGTTAACAAAACCGGTGACTCCTCCATGCGTGGTGGTCTGCTTGCAGCCAAGTGCTACAATCCAAAGACCCCTACCCGTGATCGTCTCACCAATCCTATGGTACGTATCAACGGTACCCTTCAGCCAGTTAGTTGGGACTTCGCTCTCGATATTGCTGCTGAGGTTGGTAAGTATGTCATCAAGAACCATGGCGCTAACGCCTACTCGGTGAAGACATTCTCCTACCAGTATCTTGAGAACACCTATGCGATCAAGAAGTATGCACGTCGTAATGTAAATACTGCATCCTTCACCTTCCACGATACCCCATCTGACGTAACCTCTACACCAGGTTTCCGTGATGCCGGTTTCGATAACTTTGGCCCATCATATGATGACTGGGGAGATGCAGATGTACTGCAGATCCATGGTACAGATCCGTATGAGACCAAGACCATTATCTATACGCAGTTCATCAAACCTGCGATTGAGCGTGGCATGAAGACCATCTGGCTGAATCCTCGTGAGACTGCCGGTATCGCCTATGCAAACAGCAAGGGTCCTGATCAGACTATCCACTTCCAGCTGACACTTGGTACCGATACGGTGCTTATGGGTGCAATTGCCCGTGTCATCTGTGAGAACGGATGGGAGGACAAGGATTGGGTAAACAACTGGGTCAACAGCAAGTGGGAGACCTCTTCCGGCTTCGGTCAGGGAACCCGTAATACCCCATGGCAGTGGCGTACAACCTGGGGCATGTTCCAGCTCAAGGGTGGCTATAAAGGCTACAGCAAGTGGGTTCAGTCCAAGGATGAGTACAAGGTAGAGAATGCCGCGAAGATCTGTGATGTTCCTGCTGCAGATATCATCAAGGCTGCTGAGTGGCTCACCAACAAGGGCGCTGGAACCAAGGCCTCCTTCGGTATCGAGAAGGGCTACTACTGGTCCAACAATACCGGTAACACCAATGCTGTATCTTCACTGGCAACCATCTGTGGTGCCGGCGGACGTCCAGGACAGGTTGTTGGTCGCTTCGGTGGTCACCAGCGTGGTGGTGCAGGTGGCGGTAGCTATCCTCGTAACAAGTCTCCAGAGAAGCGTCCAGGTCGTCGTCGTCGTTCACTCGACACCGATCGTTACCTGATCTCCGGTCACACCCGCTTTGCACACGTAATCGGTACTACCTGGATTCAGGCAATGACCGGTTCTCAGAGCCTCTACCACAAGTTCCATGAGCTGGTACTTGCCAACCCTAATCAGGTTAAATCCTATGATAAGGGTGATATCATCGAGACCCTGAAGAAGCGTGCTGATTCTGGTGGTATGGTTGTGATCAATCAGGATATCTATCTACGTGATCCAATCGGTGCCCGTTTCGCGGATGTGGTCTTCCCGGCTGCAACCTGGGGTGAGTCTGACTTCACCAGATCAAACGGTGAGCGTCGTCTTCGTATCTACAACAAGTTCTACGATGCCCCAGGACAGGCAATGCCAGACTGGTGGATTATTGGTGGAATGGCGAGCCGTATGGGCTACGAAGGCTTCGACTGGAAGAGCGCCAATGAGGTTGCGGAGGAGTCTACACGCTCCAGCCGTGGTAACCGTAAGGCATACCATATGATCAAGGTCGCGGCACATCGTGAGGGTAAAACCTTCCATGAGAAGATGCGTGAGTTTGGTACTACTGGTATCCAGGGACCAACAGTCTATAACTACAACACCGGTGAACTGCATGGAACCAAGCGTCTCCATGACACTACACTGACTGAAGCAGATATGGAGCGTATGGGTGTCACCCAGGGTGCCAACATGACCAACAAGAAGATGACGCACTTCAACTCTCAGACCGGTAAGGTCAATATCCAGAAGCATCCATGGAAACTGTTTGCAGACTTCCATGATTGGCTCTCTCCCAAGGGGGACGAGCTCTGGTTCTCGAATGGTCGTATCAACGAGATCTGGCAGTCTGGATTTGATGATGTTGAGCGTCGTCCTTACGTGACACAGCGTTGGCCTGAGAACTGGGTAGAGATCCATCCTGATGATGCCAAGGCTCGTGGAATCGAGTCTGGTGATCAGGTCATGCTCTACTCTGATCGTGTGGTCGAGTCCAAGGACACCATCCTCGGTGTTCATGGCAATGACTTCCAGTTCTCTGAGATGATGAAGAATGGTCATCTCAAGCTAACCAAGGCCGCAGTCACAGCCGTTGCAGTAATCGCTCCCCACCTGAAGAAGGGAATGATGTACGGCAATATGCTGGATATGCGCCAGCCCAACAATGCGTTGCAGAACCGCGTGGTCGATCAGATCAGTGGTAACTACAACTACAAGATGGGTGTGGCCAGGGTCAAGAAGATTGGTGAGTCGAAGTACAAGAAGGAGTTCCGCTCCATGTCCTTCGCACCACGTAATATCATCTAGATCTGACCTTCGTGTTGTGAAAAACCCCGGTAGCTTAAATGCTACCGGGGTTTTTTTATGGTGTTTGAATCCTTGTGAAAATTCTGAAAAAACTTTTTCAGAGGCTCCCTAACTAACCATAGGTAGAAAAATTGATCCAGGTCAATTCAGTAGAATCAGTAATCAACTATAGTCTTAAGTGTCTGTTGTGATCTCCGATTATTATTCCTACATTAGTATGAAGAGGGAGCAGGCACCGCACCGGTTCACTTCTCCAAGCGAACCGGTGCATCTGTGTGAATGGTTGATGTAGTGCTAGAAGTGGGGATTTTGTAGGTGAAAGAAGGGTGTATCTTCCCCTTTTTTACCATTTAGCCTCTCTTCAGCCTCGTTGAGGATATCAATCATCTCAATCTGAAAATCGTTAAACGGTATCTCTTTGCCTTTGGTGCTACCCCAGTGGTCACGTACAAACTTTCCAAGCCTGTCTGTGATCTGGTCAGCATCTGCGAATAGTTTTTTTCCATAAGCGACTGTTTCAGCAGGGCAATCGGGTTGGCTGATGGTTGATTTAATGTGGTCAGTCTCTACGGAGAAGTACTCTGATAGAGAGGTGGTGAATTTTTGCAGCTCATTCACCAGATAGGGGATATCAAAATGACCACTACCACAATGGCTTCTGATTGCCGATAGTGTCCCTAACAGACTGTGTTGCTCATCAAGAAGATCTTGATCCATCTTTATCTCCAATATCAATGGGTTGT